>CADBUA010000259.1 GCA_902797665.1 uncultured Lachnospiraceae bacterium
AATCTCCGCCCGGATCCCCTCCTCTCCAAGCTTCGTGGAAACATCCTCCACGATCCTGTTCACAAATTCCAGGCGCTCACTTTTGCGCAGGGCGACTCTTTCCACCAGATCATAGTAGACATCAGGATCCAGGTACTTCAGGGAGAGGTCATCCAGTTCCACCTTGATCTTGGAAATCCCGAGCCGGTCCGCGATCGGCGAGTAGATGTCCATGGTCTCCCGGGCTTTCTCCCGCTGCTTTTCCGGCTTCATGTACTGAAGGGTGCGCATGTTGTGAAGGCGGTCCGCCAACTTGATCAGGATGACCCGGATGTCCTTGGCCATCGCCAGGAACATCTTCCGGAGGTTTTCCGCCTGCATCTCCAGCTTGTCCGATGAGATCGCCATCTGCCCCAGCTTCGTGACCCCATCCACCAGGAGGGCCACCTCAGCGCCGAACTCCTTTGTGATCTCCTCGTCAGTCATGATCGTGTCCTCCACGACATCGTGGAGAATGCCGGCGGCGATGGTCTCCTTGTCAAGTTCCAGATCCGCCAGGATGATGGCCACACAGAGGGGATGGATGATGTAGGGTTCCCCGCTCTTGCGCTTCTGATCCTTGTGCGCGTTATAGGCAATCTTGTATGCCTTTTCGATCATGGTGAGGTCGTCGGAGGGGTGATACTTGCGGATGCTGGTCATGAGCTCCCTGTAGAGAACTTCCGGACTCGTGAAATCCTGCATGGCTTTGGCACTGGAGTCCGCCCTTTCGATCATCACGCGCTGATCCATTCCACCGGTCAGGCCGACCCTCCCGTACACCCGGCTCCCTGTGGGATCCGCGGCGGAGACGATGCTGCCTTTGGGCGTCGTTCTCCCTGAGACCCGGGAAGTATCTGCCATCCTCTTCTTCTCAGGAACCCTCTCATTCTGCTCCCTGTGAAGGCTCCCGCTCGAATCTCTGCCTTTCCACTCTTCCGTCATGCTTCTCTCTCCAGTTCGGTTACACCCCCCAAAAGCGCGCGCAGCCCTTCAGGTAATCCTCACGCCTAAAAAAATGAAAAGAGGAAACGCGCAGAACGCGTTTTCCTCGAAATAATCTCTCAGGGAGCGCAGAACCTGCGCTCCCCTCCGATCCTCTTATTTGCCCTCGTAACAGATGACCGACTCGACCTCAGTCCCCTTCAGCCTGTCGCGCCCGTTGAGCCCTGAAAGCTCCATGAGGAACACGGCCCTGACAACCTTGCCGCCCAGACGCTCCACCAGCTTGATGGCTGCCTCAATGGTTCCACCCGTGGCGATCAGATCATCAATGATGACCACGCGCTGACCTGGCTGGATGGAATCCTTGTGCATTTCTACCGTAGCTTTACCATACTCCAAATCATAGCTCTGCTCAATGGTCTCACAGGGCAGTTTGCCCTTCTTGCGAACCAGTACAAAGGGTTTGTGCAGGTTGTAGGCCACCGGGGCGCCAAAGATAAAGCCACGGGACTCCGCTCCGACGACCACATCGAACGTATCAGGGTCACCGCACTTCTTCTGGATCTCATCGATCGCCAGCTTCAGCCCATCCGCGTCCGCGAGAACGCTGGTGATGTCCCGGAACATAATCCCTTTTTCGGGAAAATCCGGAATCGTCCGCACATACTCCTCGATCTTCTTCATCCTAAATTCCTCCGCGAAACTGCCTTCTGTCTGCCCTCAGGCGGGCAGAAAAGGACCCTTTTGTAATGCGAAAAATTTACGGAAAGTATAGCATTTCAGCCTCAAGCTTGCAAATATTTCAGCTGTCCGGGAAAGAAAAAGCTGGAAGCGGCGTCTTTTTTCCCCAGCCGTTTATAGACTTCTGCCTGAAGGCAGACAAGGAAAAATCCGCCGCCCTTTATACGCGCGGCCAGGAGAGTTTGCCGCATATCATCTCAGGCCTCGGGATTTCCCGGAAATAACCCGCCCGCGCCCCTGTTCGCGCTTTCCCTCTGATCTCCTGAAACCATTCAGAACACTTTGATTCTGTCGGCATAAGCTGCCATCTCTTTGAGATCCAGGCAGGCCCGCATTTTCTGCTCCTCTCCCCAGTAGTGCATGGGAACCGCCAGTTTCAGCGGGATCTCCGAGAGAAATGCGAGAAACCCGTCCGGGGCATGGCTTTCCAGGCGCACGTCCAGCGGCAGGAAAGCCAGGTCGATGACCCTGTCCCCAACTGCCTCTTTGATCTTTCGGATTTCCTCCAGGTAGGTCTTCTCCTGCCAGAGATTCTCCTCCTCCGGCTCTCCCTCCCAGTACCAGATGTTCAGATCCCCGGCATGGAAGATCAGTTTTCCCTCTGCCTCCACAAGAAAGGCAGAACCGATGTCCGTCGAGAAAAACGCCCGAACACGGATTTCCGGTTCTCCGGGCAGGAGAATCTCCTGCCCGGGGCTGATCTTTCTGATATCACGCCCTTCCTCAGCTTCCGGGACCGCAATCCCGGAATCAAGGACATAGCTCAGATCCTCAAACAGCCCTCGCAGGTCAAAGATCTGTCTGTGATAATGATCCTGGTGGCTGTGGGAGGCCAATATCACCGTCTTCTTCCCCTTTGGGAGTCTGGGCAGCTCCCCCCTGTACCAGTCAAAGATCAGGACCGTCTGATCCAGCTCCAGGGCAAATCCATCATGGTAGATATGCGTGATCTTTTCCACTGCCCCTGTTCCTCCAAAAAAAGAAAACCGGAAAGCCTTGTCATCAAGGATTTCCGGTTTCACTCCGTGCGCTACAAGATTCGAACTCGCGACCTTTTGGTCCGTAGCCAAACGCTCTATCCAGCTGAGCTAAGCGCACATATTTCAAACAACGGTGATATATTACATCCGCCCCGCTGAGATGTCAAGGGTTTTTTTGGCTTAAAAAATGAAAAAAAAGCAGCTGTCCCAGCGCAAACCGCCTGTAGGCATTCGGCCGGGCTGAAGCTCCCGCGCCCGCGCGGAAAGCGCGCCTGGCCTTTGCTTTTGAACTATATGGCCTTGCTTGGCGACAAGCGGGCAAAGCGGACTGGACAGTTACAAAAAAACAATGGTCAGATCCGGCAAAAGGGCCTCTCCGGGGCAGCATTTCTTGTCTGAATTCTATAGATTTTCCAAATGCATGTATATCGGGGGCTTCTTTTCCCATCTCATCGCCCAGATTCTGCAGGCTGAAGCCTGCGAAGACCGTTTCCCTGAAAGAGACGAAAAAAGGTGCCGCTCCCGCAGCACCCAGATGCTCATATGTTTTTTTCAGCGAACTGACACTGCCCTGCCGCTCCGATCTCGAAGCCCGGATTGGCGGCCCTCCTGTTTATTCCAGAAGGCCTGCGATTGCCTTCAGAGCCTCTTCCTCGTCCACACCGTCCGCGCAGACACGGATCTTCGGGGCATCCTGGCTTGCCAGAGCCATCACGCCCATGATGCTCTTCGCATTCACCCTCTTATCGTTAACCTCGAAGGTGATCACGCTTTTATATGCACAGGCTGTCTGCACAATGTGCGGAATCATGCTGTTGATTCCCTCCCTGCGCGTACTGCTGATTCTTTGGCTGATCATATGAACCCTCCCACTGCAAAAAAGCGTCCGCTCCCTCCACCCAAGGGATTGGATGAACATAAAACCCAGCGTTCATACTAGCATACCCAAGATAAAGATTCAATTGCACAACCTGCCAAAACAGAGCCCATAAAACAGGCGTTAATGAACACTTTTCATAGATAGAGGATGTACCATTTCAGCTCTCAGATCTTTCCTTACGGCCCAGAGAATTTGCCGAGCCTGCCCGGGGCCGCGGTATATGCAGAAGCCCTGAGGATTCGCCTGCGGCAAATCCGGAGTGCCTCTGCTATATATAAACATCTGTGGGAGATCCTCACGATCTGAAGGTCACTTGGGGGACTTTCTCTGAAAGGAGCAAAGAAGAGAGGGCCGGCATCTGCCGGCCCTCCTTTGCGCCCTCAGGGAGCGTTTATACTCGCGGCCAAGGGAATCTGTCACCAATTTCCGGAACCGCGGTATATGCAGAGGCCCTAAGGATTCGCCTGCGGCAAATCCTAAGTGCCTCCAGTATATTTCATTCTGGATCGGGGAGATGGAATCTCCCGGGAATCCTTACGCGTTCTCTGCGCGGATCGATGCCTGTGCTGCGGACAGACGGGCGATCGGGACACGGAAGGGCGAGCAGGACACATAGTCAAGGCCCAGCTTGTCGCAGAACTCGATGGACGACGGATCTCCACCGTGCTCACCGCAGATTCCCAAATGAAGCTTGCCGTTCGCGCTCTTGCCGAGCTTGATGGCCATCTCCATAAGCTTGCCGACACCACTCTGGTCGAGCTTCGCGAACGGATCGTTCTCGAAGATCTTCGCATCGTAGTAAGCCTGCAGGAAGGAGCCAGCGTCGTCACGGGAGAAGCCGTAGGTCATCTGGGTCAGATCGTTGGTGCCGAAGCAGAAGAATTCCGCATCCTTCGCGATCTCATCAGCAGTCAGGGCTGCTCTCGGGATCTCGATCATGGTACCGACTTCGTAATCGATCTTGATGCCGGACTTGGCGATCTCTTCGTCAGCGGTGGCAACGACGATGTTCTTGACGTACTTGAACTCCTTGTTGTCGCCAACCAGCGGGATCATGATCTCCGGATTCATCTTCCATTCCGGATGACGCTTCTGGACATTGATGGCCGCGCGGATGACAGCCTGAGTCTGCATCTTGGAAATTTCCGGATAGGAGATATCCAGACGGACGCCTCTGTGGCCCATCATCGGGTTGAACTCATGCAGGGAGTTGATCAGAGCCTTGATCGCCTCGACAGACTTATTCTTTGCAGCTGCCAGCTTCTCGATGTCCTCTTCCTCGGTCGGAACGAATTCATGGAGCGGCGGATCCAGGAAGCGGATCGTGACCGGCGCACCTTCCAGAGCCTCATACAGCTTCTCGAAGTCGCTCTGCTGAACCGGAAGGATCTTTGCCAGAGCCTCTTCTCTCTCCTCGGTGGTCTCGGAGCAGATCATCTCGCGGAAAGCTTCGATTCTGTCCTTCTCGAAGAACATATGCTCAGTACGGCAGAGGCCGATGCCCTGTGCCCCCAGGTCATGGGCGCGCTTCGCATCCATCGGGGTGTCAGCATTCGTGCGGACCTGCATTCTGCGGTACTTGTCAGCCCAGCCCATGATACGGCCGAACTCACCGGCAATCTTTGCCTCGACAGTCGGGATGACACCGTCATAGATGTGACCGGTGGAACCATCCGCGGAAATCCAGTCGCCTTCATAGAAGGTCTTCCCAGCGATGGTGAAGCACTTGTTGGCCTCGTCCATCGCGATCGCGGAGCATCCGGAGACACAGCAGGCGCCCATGCCGCGCGCGACAACCGCCGCGTGGGAGGTCATACCACCGCGGACCGTGATGATACCCTGCGCGCTCTTCATGCCCTCGATATCCTCCGGAGAGGTCTCCAGGCGAACCAGGACAACTCTCTTGCCGCGCGCGTTCCAGATCTTGGCATCCTCAGCGGTGAAGACGATCTGACCGCAGGCAGCACCCGGAGATGCCGGCAGACCGGAGGCAATCGGATATGCCTTTGCCAGATAAGCCGGATCGAACTGCGGATGCAGCAGTGTATCCAGATTTCTCGGCTCGATCATCAGGACGGCCTGCTTCTCGTCGATCATGCCCTCATCGACCAGGTCACACGCGATCTTCAGAGCAGCCTTTGCGGTTCTCTTGCCGTTTCTGGTCTGCAGCATGTACAGATGCTTGTCCTCGATGGTGAACTCCATGTCCTGCATATCCTTGTAGTGATTCTCCAGGGTCTTGCAGATGGAAGTAAACTGCTCGTAGACTTCCGGCATCATGTCCTTCAGCTGCTCGATCTTGTTCGGGGTACGGATACCGGCCACGACGTCCTCGCCCTGCGCATTCAGCAGGAACTCACCCATCAGCTTCTTCTCGCCGGTGGCCGGGTTACGGGTAAAGGCAACACCCGTGCCGGAGGTCTCGCCCATGTTACCGAAGACCATCATCTGCACATTAACTGCGGTACCCCAGGAATACGGGATATCATTATCACGTCTGTATACGTTTGCACGCGGGTTGTCCCAGGAACGGAACACGGCCTTGATCGCCTCAACCAGCTGTACCTTCGGATCAGTCGGGAAATCCTGGCCCAGAACCTGCTTATATTCTGCCTTGAACTGGTTTGCCAGCTCCTTCAGGTCTTCTGCATTGAGCTCAACGTCCTGGGTAACACCCTTCTTGGACTTCATCTTGTCGATCAGCTGCTCAAAATACTTCTTACCTACTTCCATAAC
>CADBUA010000260.1 GCA_902797665.1 uncultured Lachnospiraceae bacterium
ATCGTATTCAGAATCACTCCACTGAAAGCACTCCAGAAGCTCATTTGCCTCAATTGATATGGATTTCGCAGGAATTGCCGGTGTATGAAATTGCTGCCACTCTCGAACTGACACAAATCTTCGGAGCCTTTCGATCGTCTCCTCTTTCATAATAATGCACTCTGCCAGTCCCTGCATTAGCATTCTTTGTATATTTTGTATTCATTGTGTGCTTTGCATGCTTTATAAAACTTATATAATTTATATGCCTTATATATTTTATTCCTGCAACGATTTGTATCCTTTTAAAATTTTAATATCGTCCTTATATCCCTGATGCTGTATGTACTTTTACCCTTTCCCATCAAAAAAGCTTAGAAGTAAATAAATTCAGATCATTATCGATCTGATCACGCTAACTTACATCCCAAAGCTCGGAAAGATGATGCTCCCAGGGGACCTTGGGATTTGCCGTAGGAAAACCTAAGATCCTCTGGATATCGCAGCCAGCTCTTTACGATGCAGATCCTCGTAAACCCTCCTGGCTGCCAGGATCCAGCGATACGAAAACTCTGAGCATCTTCGTACACAGGAAGCAGTGGATCGGGACAGGACCATACTTACTTTGACTCTGCTTCCTGAACGGGATCGCATCACCGTTTTGATCGTCAAAGCACGAAATGGGTATTTTCACCTTCAGTCCAAACGTCCGGTCTCACACGTGCCCGCAGGAAGCTTATACGGGCCGAGAAATTGTCCGCCCAAATGTCGGCGCGTCATGGGGCAGGGGTCCTGGAGGTGCCGATAATGGCAGGCTCCTTCCGTGCCTTCGGCACGGAAGGAGCCATGGGATATTTGGGACGGTCATCCTTTATGCAGCATTGGACAGTTCTTCCTCTGCGCCGGGCAAGGCGGTTTTCTTTACGCCCTCACCATAGATGCTCGCCCAGTCTTTCGCCATCGAGATTGCTGTCCAGCCCTCCTCCTCCACGATATCATAGTATTCTGCAGCCTTCTCATCACTGCCGTATTCGCGCTCGGTATCATCGCATACGACAAAGAATCCCATGCCCTCATGATAAGGATTTCCCTCGGCATAGTTTAGCATCGAGTAATCGCCGGAACTGTTGCCGAACGCGAGTATCGGACGTTTCCCGATCTCGCGGGCGATGGCCGCGCTCTTGCCCGACTTGCCGCATTCTACCTCATCGAGGGGTGCGCCAAGAAGGATCTCCTCTTCGCTTCCCATGTTGTAGTCATCGGCGACCTCGTCTCCTTTACCGGAAGCGACATAGGGCACGTCGGTCGCGATTACATGATCGTAAGGAATGCCGAAACGCTCCACCAGGGCTCTGACCACCTCGCGTTCGCAGGCTGAGACCATCCACACGTCAAAACCGTTATCCCTCAGGTAATCGAGCACCTCGATCATGGGCAGGTAGAAGGATTCCCCGTAGGTCATGCCTTCAAAGCCTACTGCATCCGTCCTGTCGGCAAAATCAACCACGTAGGCGCGGAATTCTTCAGGCGTCATGCCGGCAAAGGCCGAGGCCACAAGATCGTCCTTTGTGACAGTCTCAGGATGGAACGTCTTGCCTTCTGAGTAAGCAACGTCGCGGACCTCTGTCATGGCGTCGCGCTCTTCTTCGGTCGCCTCAAAATCCGGGTCATCGAGCACACGGTACATGGTCAGGCAATAATCGATGTATACAGGCGCCTTCTCACAGAGGATGGTGCCGTCCATGTCGAAAGTGGCAATGCGGTCTGCCGGGTCCAGATAGTTCGGGCTCGATTCGTCCGTACAGTCGGATACAAAGGCGACCAGCTCATGCAAAGATGCGCTGTCTTCCTCCCAGGAGGGAAATACTTCCGCATAGTCGATGGCAGCTTCTTCGGAACCTTCTTCAGGCGCCTGATACTGCGTCCTGGCCTTTGAGATCTCCTCGGGGTAGATCTGGGCAAAGTCTTCCTTCATGGAAACCGGAACATATCCCATCGCCGTGTACTCAGCCGATTTTTCTTCAAAGTCCTGGGTGCCCCACTCCCTCTCGGAATCATCCGCGATGATCATGTAAGCCTCCGCAGGATACCTGTTGTTGATTATGGCGTAATTCATCATGCTGGTGTCGCTGCCGCTGTTTCCAAAGGCAAGCACCGGCCGCTGCCCGATCTCCCGCTCGATCTCTATGGTCTTATTCGCGTTGAGGTTCTTCTGGACAAAGCCGCCCGTGATCACCAACGCATCATCTTTTCCCTCTTCCCCGTACTTATAGTCCATGTTCGAGGGCGTCTTCTCGTGCCCCGCCAGCTTAATCTCGAACTCCGTGCCGATCACATGGCTCGGCGAGACATAATCCTTTATGGGGGAATGATCCACGATCGCCCGTGAGGTGGTGCGCTCCGTGCCGCTGATGACATAGATGGTAAAGTCATTGTCATACAGGTACTTCACGAGCTCCACCATCGGAAGATAGAAGCCGTCGATATAGCGCATATGGTTGAAGCTGGAGGTTTCCTTCTGCCCGAATTCTACGGCATAGTCATAAAGCTCCTGCACCGTCATGCCGGAATAAGCCCTGGCAAAGTTCCTGGCAAGCTCCTCCCCCGCCTTGTATTCCGGCGTGATCGAATCTGCAACCGCCTTTAATTCCTCTTTGTCTTTCTCAGAAAGATTCTCGCTCATCTCAAGGCGGGTATTGCAGTAATCGATGAACATCATCGTGTCATAATAGGTGAAGAAGGTCTCACAGGTGAGGGTCCCGTCCATGTCGAATACCGCAATACGGTCTTCGATTGGAATGTAATTCTCTATGTCACTCTCATCCGTCACCTTGCTGACATAATCCCTCAGGCTCTGTGCCACCGGTGAGTCTCCTGCCCAATATTGGGAGAGAGGGAGCTCCTTCAGAGACTCCAGATCCGTATTGAGCTCTTCCAATTCTGTGCTCTTTTCTTCTGTGCTCTTTTCTTCTGTGCCCATTTCCTGAGGCTCTGCAGAGACCGCCACACAGAATGAAATACATGTAAACAGCATCATCATCGTCAGGAGTATTCCCCTTGTCTTTTTCAGCCTGCTCATAAAACACCTTCCTTTCTTCTCTGCTTGAATTCCATTTCTGTGAATTCCATACCTGGAAATCCCCTGGCTGGAAATTCCAGGCCTGTCTCGCCCGATTTTGAGGTTCCTGTATTCTTTGCTGGAAGCACTCAGGATTCGCCGTAGGCGGATCCTGAGTGTATCCAGCATATACCGCGGCGCTCGTCTGCCGATGCAAATCCGATCGGTCGCGAGTCTATATGCGTCCTGTCTGTGTTTCCCATCTCCCCACTTTTCCCATCAAGCCTTCCCTGTCTCATCAAAGAAATCCCTCTTCCTAAACTCTGCCGTCATAAACCGCCATGCAGCTTTGGATCCTGTAAGCCATTGAATATGCGCATTGTTCTTCGTATTGGAGAGCATTTTCTTCACAAGAAAAGCCGCCACATCGTCCGGGTAATCTGCGATGATATTATAAAACTTCTTCGTTTTTTCAGGAAGTTCGATCTCCTGCTTCCCGCCAAGCGCTTTCACCGTAAAATCGGTGATCATAACCCCTGGTGAGAGCCGTCCTGCCTTCACCTTGCTCTTTTTCTCCTGAAGTTCTTTTGCCAGAGCCTGGGTAAAATAGGTCACGGCGCGTTTACTTGTGCCATACAGACTCAGTCCGGTTATATAGGCATCGTTGCTGCCAAACCCTTCCACGTTGTAAACAAAGCCTCCGGAGGGCTGTTTTTCCATCAGCCTAACCGCTATTGTGCTTCCTAGAACTGCCCCATGCAGGTCCGTTGACAGAATCGCTTCTATTTCTTCCACCGTCAGTTCCCACATTGGCCGCATGGGCTGATTGACGCCTGCGTTATTGATCCAGATGTCTATGTTGCCAAATGTCTCCCTCGAGAAGGATGCCAAGGCCTCAATCTCTTCTTCTGAAGCCACTTGAGCACGGTATCCTTCAACAGATCCTGCCCCCGGGCTTTTTCTCAGATCCCTAACCGCCCTCTCGAGCCTCTCTGGACTTACTCCATTGAGAACAACATTCCAGCCAGATACCCTGAAGCACTTCGCCATATGAAATCCAAGTCCCCGAGTGCTCCCGGTGATAACAATTGTTTTCAACTGATCCCTCCGCTCATACTGAATCATACTGAATCTGCCTGAGGGGGAAATCCCTCGAGAAGCCCCCTCTCCAAACGCCCTCCAGAAATCCTTGAAAGGTGTCCAGGATCGTTTTTACAGTTATGGATGGCTTTCCCTTCTTCCAGTTATAAATGACTATAGTCCAGAAAGGACTCATGCGGCTGGTTCCGTGCTTCGCACAAGAGCCAGCCGCCCCCATATTCGCACTCTCGTGTTGCTTCGCATCACTTACGGCTCTATTGGGGCTTCAAAGACGCTTCGCCCTCCACTTTCAAGCAAGCTCGTATGTCGGGCGAAGCTGTTGTTGGACTGGAGTCATGAAATAATGCGCGCCAACCCCATACTTGAAGGGAAAGAGCGCCCTGATGATCTTCGATCGACATCCGGAATTTCGCGCGAAGCGCGGAGACAAGCATTTTTGGGCGCGTGGATATTACGTTGCAACGGTTGGCAATGTGAACGAAGAGACAATCCGTCAGTATATCAGGAACCAGGAGGAGAATGATAAACTTGAGGGATAATTAAGAGCCTCACGCAGGGAGGCTGCCAGCACTAATGGTGTCCGCAAAACCCGCCCTCCGGGCGGAACCAGCACTATGCAGCGGAGCTGCCCCTAATAAACCCCCATTTGATATGGGGGTTGTTAACTTTGTTTGCCGAGAGCTTTCATGGCCTCCAGGCGGCGGGGACGGACTTCCATCCGCTTCTCCAGCATCCCTTCGCTGTCATAGGCATTCACCAAAAACTGCATTGTTTGTTCCTCCCCTTTATAACGTCTTTGCGTTAATCTCTTTCCTCGGTACTATCCTCTGATATTTCACCGCCGGATGACCAATGATAATGCAGGATACGACCTTATGCCCCTTTGGAAGTTGGATCAGTTTTCTCAGCTTCCCGCTTATCTTTGCGCACACCACAAAGAAACCGCTGTAAAGCACACCGAGTCCAAGGCTCTCTGCCATGATCTCCATATAGGCGCTGGCAAGTCCGGAATTCACATTGCTTTTGCTGGAAACAACGATCACCAATGGCGCCCCTTTGAAGAAAAAGCTGTTTAAAATCTCAACTCTCTTCAGGAAAGGCACAAATCCGGAGCCGAGTTTCTTTACGGTTCTGAACAGGTTTACACAGATGCCTTCTGCCTCTTTCTGCCTGTTGCCCAGAATGGTGAAGGCAGCATTCTGCGCATTGCTTCCGGTCGGACTATATCGTCCCGTCTCCAGTATTTTCTCTGTTTTCTCCTGCTCGACCTGCCTATCTTTGAACTGACGGATCGTCCGTCTGCTTCTCAACGCGGCAAGTAACGTATCTCTGTCAAGCTCCGTCATAGGCACGACCGCTTCTTCCTTGCAGTTATAGTTTGTCATCTTGACAGCGCCCTGCGGACAGATAGCGTAGCAGTGACCATATGAACGATACAGCGCACAATTCTCTGAATCGCCCACATAGGCTGAATTGCCTATCCTTGCGAGGGCCAGTGCCCAGGTAAACAATAACAGAACCAGCAGCGCACGGTCGAATTTTATGAGCCGTGGGTGTCATCCGTGTGGTAATACGCCATCATGGCCAACCTGTACATCTGCCTGGCTGTTTCTG
>CADBUA010000261.1 GCA_902797665.1 uncultured Lachnospiraceae bacterium
AAACAGAAACAGGAAAGCCAGATGCGCTGTGAGCGCGGCTATCTTATGAAAGGCGGTACCCTTGGCGGAGAAGAAGATACTGATGAGAGCGCCGGCAAGCCCCTTCCGGAACCCGACGCCTCTTGAGGGGATTTCTCAGGATCTGATCAGCACGAACAGCGGGAACCTGGTGTTCCCTGCCGCGGTCACCCGGGCCCTGATGCGGGAGGGGGTGGAGTTTGAGTACATCCAGTGTGCCAAGAAGCTTTCAGATGAGGATGTGGACCGGTACAATGCCGAGTGCGGATCTTTTGTCCTGCCCCTGGCCAATGCCTTCCGCTCGGACAACTGGGGGATTGAAAAGCTGAATGTCATGACCAACACGGTGAAGCGGCTGAAGATGCCCTGTATCATCGATGGGGTGGGCATACAGGTTGGCCTGAAGGAAGAGATCGACAAGGAGCGTCCTTTTGACGAGGCTTCCAGAAAGCTGATCCGGGAGGTTCTGAAAAAGTCCGCCATGGTCGGTGTCCGGGGAGAGATCACAGCCAGGTACATGAAACATCTGGGCTTTCAGGAGGAGAAAGACTTTACCGTGATCGGCTGCCCGTCCATGTACTACTATGGGCCGAGCCTTCCAGAACAGAAGGAATTGAAGCTGAGCCGGGAGTCCCGGATCAACCTGAACGGGAAGATTCTGCTCCCCCAGAAGTTCCAGGACTATCTCTTTGGGATCTGTGACCTGATTCCGGATCACTGGTACATTCCGCAGAACCTCTATGAGCTCAAGACCATCTATGAGGGGATGCCCATCCGTCTCCGGGGACCAGGAGGGAACTGGAAGATCCCCAGGGGATATCCCGCAGACTATACCCATCCCCTTTACAGGGAAAACCGGGTCCGGGGCTTTGTCTCTCTGAAGCCCTGGATGGATTTCCTTGCCCTGGGAGATCTGAGTTTCGGATCCAGGATTCACGGGAACATCACAGCGATCCTTTCGGGCCTTCCCGCGCTCATTGTCGCAAACGACACCAGGGTGCTGGAGCTGGCCGCCTATCACAGGATTCAGCACATCAGTCTGAAGGAGCTGGATCCGAAGGCGTCTATCTTTGAGCTCTGCGCAAAGGCTGACTTTGGCTCGATCTACGACGGACATGAAGCGCGCTTCTCCCATTACCTGGATTTTCTCCACAAAAATGGCCTCAGGACCATCTTTGATGATGGAGAAGATGAGATCGCAGGAACGGGTCCATACGCATACGAGGGCAGAAAGCCGGAAAACTGCCCCTACGATCGGCAGATCGCTTCCATTGACTTTCATGGGACCGTCATCCCCTTTCCTTTCCTCTCAGAGGAGGAGCGGATGGACGCGTTTCAGTGCTGGGGGAAGGAAGTAGAAAAGTGCGACCGAAAGCTTCAGGAGTACCGCGATAAAATGGAAAGGATGCAGGCGACGATCGATGAACAGAATCGGAAGCTTCGGAAGCTCCGTGCCCTGCGCCATCCGATTCAGACCATCCGGCGGAAACTGGACATCTGAGCATCGTTGAAGCAATGCCTGCCTTTACAGAGAGACACGGATGCGGATTCCGGCAGTTTTTTGGTCAATCTTCACCAAGTTTTGCGGTTTGAGGGCTGAAAATCCGTAAAGTTTCCAGTATTCTCTTGCGTGAGGCATTTCCCGGGTGTATAATCTGATTCTGTATAGCCCGGATTCCTGTGGATACAGGAGCAGGGAGGCCGGGGGCTCGGAAAAAGGCCTGTTTCGATGAGCCTTTCAAAGGAGAAGGAGGTTTCTATGAACAAGAAGGTGCTTTCTGTTGTATGCGCATCTGCCATGGCTCTGACCGCTATGCTGGGTCTCACCATGACCGCATCTGCGGCCGACACCATCAAGATCGGCGTCTTTGAGCCGCAGACCGGCGAGAACGGCGGCGGAGGACTGCAGGAACTGCAGGGTGCCCGTTATGCCAATGAGAAACGCCCGACGGTCCTCATTGATGGCAAGGAGTACACGGTGGAGCTGGACGAGGTCGACAACAAGTCTGACAAGACCGAAGCCGTCACGGCAGCGCAGAAGCTGGTCGCTGACAAGGTAGTCGCTGTCATCGGTTCCTATGGCTCGGGTGTCTCCATCGCGGCTGGCCCGACCTTCGCGGATGCAAAGATTCCGGCGGTCGGATGCTCCTGCACCAACCCGCAGGTCACTTCCGGATGTGAGTACTACTTCAGAGTCTGCTTCCTGGATCCCTTCCAGGGCTCCGTGATGGCACAGTACGCCTGGGAGGCGGGCTACAAGAATGTCGCGGTGATTGACCAGCTTGGCGATGACTATTCCACAGGCCTTGCGAACTTCTTCATCAAGCAGTTCGAGTCCCTGGGTGGAACCATCACCACAGAGCAGCAGTTCCAGACCAACCAGTCCGATTTTAAGGCTGTCCTGACCCAGATTAAGGCGGCTGGCGCGGATGCCATCTTCGCTCCGTCCTCGATCACCACAGCTCCGCTGATCATCAAGCAGGCCAGAGAGCTCGGCATCGATGCTCCCTTCATGGCGGGCGACACCTGGTACAACCAGACCATCATCGAAAACGCCGGTGCTGAGAACACCGAGGGAACCGTCGTATCCACCTTCTTCGATGAGAATGATGATTCCAACCCGGTTGCGTCTGAATTCGTCAAGGGCTACAAGGAATGGCTGAATGCGGATGCGAAGAGAATCGAGAACAACGGCGGCAACGATGCCATCGTCGGAAACTCCGCACTCTGCTACGACACCTACAACGTGATCCTCGATGCCATTGAAGCAGCCGGATCCACCGACGGGGAAGCGGTCAAGGCGGCCCTCGAGAGCCTCGAAGGCGACTATGTGACCGGTCATATCACCTTCAATGAGGTCGGTGATGCTGACAAGGATTCCGCATACATTGACATCGCCAAGGACGGCAAGTTCGAGTTCCTGAAGATCGTCTCTGTCACTGAGTGAGATTGAGACGCGAATTTCTTTCACAGTCTGTTAACCGTTTGATCAGACTGATCTTTGGATCTGTCATCTTGAGAGAGGCAGGGAATCCCTGCCTCTCTTTGTCTGATAAAGGATCCCCTTTGCTTTTCAGATGAGGCGCGGAAAAGAGATGAAAGCTCCTGAGATTTGGGCGCCGCGTTTCATCTGAGAGGCAAAGCAGGTCGATCTTTATTTACTGTCCAGTCCGCTTTGGCCGCTTGCCGCCAGGCGAGGTCATAGAGTCTCTAAAAGCCAAGGCCGGGAGCGCTTTCAATGCGGGCGTAGGAGCCTCAGCCCGGCCGAATGCCTAGGTGTCTGCGACTGGACAGCTGCGATCTTTGTTTCGGGACCGGGGCGTGACTGCCGGAGAAAAACGCCCTGGGAAAGGAGAGTGAACCCATGAGTCTGGCAACTTTTGTGCAGCATCTTCTGACCGGTATTTCGCTGGGCGGAGCCTACGCGCTGATCGCCATCGGCTATACCATGGTCTACGGGATCCTGAGGCTGATCAACTTCGCCCACGGCGACATCTTCATGATGTCTGGCTATTTTATGATTTTCGCCATCGCCTCGCTGCCCTGGTTCATTGCGGTGCCGATCGCGCTGATCGGAACGGTCATTCTGGGCATCCTGATTGAGAAGACAGCCTATAAGCCTCTGCGCTCGGCGCCCCGCATGTCTGTCATGATTTCCGCCATCGGTGTCGCCTACCTTCTGGAAAACCTGGCCACGTACCTTTTCACGGCGATTCCCATGGCTTATCCGGAAATCCCGGGGCTGAAGCGGATCTTTACCTTCGGGGAGATCACGACTTCTCTGGTCACAATCCTGACGCCGGTTCTGACGATCATCCTGACGATTGTCCTGCTTCAGCTGATTAACCGGACCAAGATCGGGATGGCGATGCGGGCTGTGTCGAAGGATACCGAGGCTGCCCGCCTGATGGGCATCAAGGTGGACTCGACGATTTCCATGACCTTCCTCATCGGCTCTCTTCTAGCGGGGATCGGGGCCCTTCTCTACTTTACCGACCGCATGACGGTTTACCCCTACTCTGGGGCTCTGCCCGGGCTCAAGTGCTTTGTCGCTGCTGTGCTCGGCGGGATCGGCTCCATTCCGGGAGCGGTCATCGGCGGCTTTATCATTGGCATCTGTGAGACCTTCATCGTGGCTTTTGGCTACTCGACCTTCTCCGATGCGTTTACCTTTATGCTTTTGATCATCATCCTGCTCGTCCGTCCGACCGGCCTGTTCGGCGAAGCGGCGGCGGATAAGGTCTGAGGAGGTGATTGTATGACTGAAAAAAACAAAGGATCCCTTGTCTCGAAAGATACAGGAAAAGCTTATGCTTCAGGAGACGGCAAAGCCTTCGCAAAGAGGAAGGATCCCCACCGGGGGAGAAATCTCACCCTCACGGTGATCACTTCCGCTCTCTTCATCGCACTGATGGTCTGGTACCAGAAGAACGCCTATGACCACTCCTACGCGATCTCCATCATCGAGCGCTCAGCCATCTATGCGGTGGGCGCGGTGGCGATGAACCTTCTGACCGGCTTTACTGGGCTTTTCTCCCTGGGGCAGGCGGGATTCATGGCCATCGGGGCCTATGTGACAGGTGTCCTGACGATTCCGGTCACAGCCCGCCAGAGCGTCTACTATATGAACGGCATCGCCCCCTGGCTTGAGAAACTGCATCTGCCGATGGTTCCCGCCATGATCCTGGGGGGACTGGCAGCCGCGGGGTTCGCGGCCCTGATCGGGATCCCGGTGCTCCGCCTGAAGTCCGACTACCTGGCCATCGCGACTTTGGGCTTTGCTGAAATCATCCGGGCCCTTCTGGCAGCGCCGATGATGGACACCATCACGAATGGTTCCTACGGCATCAACAACATCCCCGGCTATAAAAACATGTTTCAGCCTCTTCTGATCGCCGCGGTCTGCATCCTGGTGATGCTCCTTCTGATCAACTCCTCCTATGGGCGGGCTTTCAAGGCGATCCGGGATGACGAGGTCGCCGCGGAGGCGATGGGGATCAATCTCTTCCGCCACAAGGAGCTCTCCTTCGTGATCTCCTCCTTCTTTACCGGGATCTCGGGCGGGATGCTGGCCTGCTATATGCGTTCCATTGACACAAAGACCTTCCAGGTTACACTGACCTACAATGTCCTTCTGATTGTGGTTCTGGGCGGGATTGGCTCGGTGACGGGATCCATCATCGGTTCCTTCCTGATCAACGGCGGTCAGGAGTGGCTGCGCTTTCTGGATGAACCACACGCCATCGGAGCTTTCCAGATTCCGCTGTTTCGGCCAGGATTCCGTATGGTCATTTACAGCCTGCTTCTGATGATTGTTGTTCTTTTCTGGAGATCCGGCATCATGGGGAACCGTGAGTTTTCCTGGAATCTTCTCTTTCAAAGACGCAGGAAGAAGAAAGCTGAGGGAGGTGAGACCTGATGGCAGCTGAAAATGTGCTTCGCATCGAAAACGTGACGATGCAGTTCGGCGGGGTTGTCGCGGTCAACAACCTCTCCATGGAAATCAATCAGGGCGAGATTGTCGCCCTGATCGGCCCCAACGGGGCCGGAAAGACCACAGCCTTCAACGTTGTGACCGGTGTGTACGAGCCGACCAATGGCCGTGTTCAGTTTCAGGGAAATACGATCATCGAGAATCACCCCCGGGGAAAGATGAAAAAGCTTTACCAGGGGGAGAACCCGGAGGTCTTCTCCAACGTGATCAGCAAGACGCCCGACCGGATCACAAAGCTCGGGATAGCCCGGACTTTTCAGAACATCCGCCTCTTTAAGGCGATGACGGTCTTTGACAACGTGCTCATCGCGACGCATATGCGCTCGAAGGCCAATGTCTTCTCCGCGGCCTTTCGGGTCAATGCCGCTGAGGAGGCGGCAAACCGGGAAAAGGCCATGGAGCTGATCGAGATGGTAGGACTTCTGGACAATGCCGGGGACATTGCGACTTCTCTTCCTTATGGCAAGCAGAGGCGCCTGGAGATCGCCAGAGCCCTGGCGACAAAGCCGTCCCTCCTCCTTCTCGATGAGCCGGCGGCAGGCATGAACCCCCAGGAGACGGAGGAACTGGCCCACTTTATTGTCAAAATCAAGGACGACTTCAAGCTGACGGTCTTTGTCATTGAGCACCACATGGACCTGGTCATGAGCATCTCAGACCGCATCTATGTGCTGAACTTCGGGAGCCTGATCGCTCAGGGGACGCCGGCGGACATCCAGAGTGATCCGCTGGTCATCGACGCGTACCTTGGAACCGGGGTCAGCTGAGAGGAGAAGACATGAGTGAAAAAACACAGAATCTCTTGGAGGTGCGGGATCTGGTGGTCCGTTATGGCGGCATTGAGGCGGTTCGAGGCAT
>CADBUA010000262.1 GCA_902797665.1 uncultured Lachnospiraceae bacterium
CAGATTCTGCGTGTTCCAGCACTGCTCGCTGATCTGCTGGAACTGCTTCGGCTGAATCGCTCCCTGTTCCATGCTTACCTGCGCTACCCAGGAGAGCAGTTTCAGCGTTGCCATCGCTTTCCGCTGGTGCGCCAGCCGCTGTGCCCAGCCCGAGCGGCTGGCGGGTGTGACATAGATGTCGTTGGCGTAATACAATTCTTCCACGATGTCCAGCACGTATCCCTGCATGCGGCCAATCAGCGAAAAGCGGAACTGTTTTGGAGATTTCTGTGTAATAGTCATCACATAGCTGCAGAGATTCTTGACGAAGGTGATGACCTGGAGTTCGGATTGACTGTGTTCCATCTTACAAGCTTACTTATGAAAAACAGCACAAACAACTCAACTAAATCAGCCGAAGACTCCATCTCCCTTAGCAGTCAGCCGTTCCATGCTTCAGTAGATATGCGAATTACCAGGAATTACAAGTCGTACAAGGACGAAGATGACAACGATCAGATCCAGGCCTTCCTCCTGGGGCGTTTGAATCTTAGCGCAGCAACCTTCCTGTACGCTGGCGCTGTTGATACTAAAAATCCGGAGTCCTTCGCATCCGCACTGCAGCGCATGGGAGAAACCTTTAATGGACTGCCCTTCGACATCAGATTCGAAAGACTGATCCCGAAAGCCTTTATCCCTGTCATCCAGGATTATACCAGACTTAATGATATTTCATTCAGGAAGACTCGGCTTCAGTCCGGAATCTTCCCGACATGGTTCATGGAAAAAGAAAACGCAGGAAGTCAAAGCAGGCTTACCTATGAGGCCAGACTCGCGGTAAAAGCCTTCAATGATCAGCCCGTTCCCGGGCTGTCTGTCAGCCGCCATGACCTCCTTAAGTCTGAGCACGAGCATTTGAAGCCGCTTCCGAAGGAGAAGTTCGATCCTGTCTTTTCCAAAAGCATTAAGACACAGATCAATGGACACGTAGAGGTAACTGATATGTATTACCCGCTTCCCTGGGAGGCACGGTTCCAGCCACTTACCGCCAAGTACACAAAGAGCTGGGTAAAGTATACCTGAACGAATCGGAGATCGCCCGTCACCGCCGGCTTCATGGTATCCCGGGGCAGTACAGCACAAGCGTGCAGCACATGCTCCCTCCTCATGAAACAGTTTCGAAGGACTGGACTTTGGACAGGTTTCAGAACTGGGCATCATCCGTCGGGTCTTCTACTCTGAAGGTCATAAACTACTATCTCCAGCGCGGAACAGTTCCTCAGCAGGGATTCAAGATCGCGATGTCCCTGTTGTCGCTCTCCAAAACCTGCTCTTACCGTCAGCTCGAGAAAGCATGCAGCTATGAACTGGCCAACAATGTCTGGCGTCCTTCGTTTCGAAAGCCTTGAAAATAAAGGCTTTCGGCGTTCTGATGCAGAAGTAAGCCCTCTTGAGGGGGTAAGGTGTTCATTTTCCGGACCGGTAATCTGTCCATTTTTGTTCCGGTGATAACACAGATGAGTGCCCTCAGCTTTACACTCATAGCTGATGCCACCTACGGTTACTTGATCATCTGCCGGAGCCATAGTACCAGCCTTTGACTCCTTGGCAGAATAAACAATCTCACCCCCATATGCATCCTGCTTTGGCGGCTGATCGAAGCGGTATTTCCACGCCTCGTACTCACTGAAGCTATCTGCTCACCATCCAACGTGATCGTCTTTCCGCTTCCGACTGTATCGTCGCCATCCTTTCTTTCCGTTCAGCTCTTTACCCCGCCGGAAGTCAGCCCGGACACGAGATTTTTCTCGATGGCCATGAAAAGGATTACCACCGGTATCGTCGCGAACACGGAGGCGGCGAACAGATGATTCCACTCAATCATGTTGTAGCCATTAAAGAGATTGATTCCCACGGTGATGGGCTTGAGTTTGTCGTCCGAGATCATGACAAAGGCGATCGTGTACTCATTCCAGGCGTTGATGAAGATGAAGATCAGGGTCGTCACAATGCCCGGGGCAGCCATGGGCAGAAGCACCCTGGTGATGGACTGCCCCCGGGTGCAGCCATCGATGCGGGAGGCCTGCTCCATCTCCGGAGAGATGCCCCGGAAGGTACCCTGCAGGAGCCAGACCGCAAAGGCCTGATTGAAGGCTGCGTCGATAAGGATCAGGCCGAAATCACTGTTGTTGAGGCCGAAAGTCAGAAGGATTCTCTGAATCCCCACCAGAAGGACCACCGGGCTGAACATCTGGGAGACCACAATGATTGCCATGAAGATCTTCTTCCCCGTAAAGTTCATCCGGGCCAGCGCGTATGCGGCCGGGATGCCGCAGAGGATGGCGATCCCCGTGGCGCCTGACGCGATGAAGATGGAATTCAGAAGGTAACGAACAATACTTCTGTTCGATGTCAGCACATACCAATAGTTTTCCCACATCCACTTCGATGGCAGCACATTTTCGGACATGATGTCCGCCTGGCTCCGGAAGCCGTAACTGACCATGACAAAGTAAGGGTAAAGCGTCACAAGACAGAGGATGATGACAAAAAGATAGAGGAAAACCCTGCTGATCCTCCGCTGGCCTGGTTTCCTGGCCGCGCCTTCCGTTCTTTTTTTCTTGCTCATGCGTTGTCCCCTCCTTTCCCGTACCAGGCCATGTAAATCGCCGAGACTATGCAGAGGAAGAGAAAGCTCAGGACAGAAACCGCCGCTGCCTGCCCATTCTCCCCATTGATAAAAGCCAGTTTATAGAGATAGGTGACCAGGGTGTCGGTTTTGGAGGCCGGGTCCCCCTTGGTCATCGCCCAGATGATCGGGAAGGAGTTGAACACGTAGATGATGTTCAAAACCGTCGCCACAGTCAGGCTTGGCTTGATCAGAGGGAGCGTAATCCGGAAGGTCTTCTGAGTAAAGTTGGCCCCGTCGATGGACGCTGCCTCATAGAGGGCGCTGTCGATGGACTGAAGGCCTGAAAGCGTGCAGAAAGAGACAAACGGCACCGTCACAAAGATCCCGACCCAGATCTCCCAGGCAAACCAGGCAGCTGGGGAGGATGTAAAATTCCGTGCGCTGTCGATCAGCCCCAGCTTTAAAAGCAGGGCATTCAAAGCCCCATGATCGGTGTTGATGATGAACTTCCAGACAGAAGCCTGAATGATCAGAGAAGTTGCCCAGGGGAAAACCACGACCGCCCGGACGAGTTTCCTTCCCCGAAACTCCGTGTTCAGCACCATGCCAATGATGATGCCGATCAGGGTCGAAATCAGGACGACAGCCAGCGTCCAGATTACAGTATTCTGGAAGACGCCCATGAACTTGGAGGATCCCAGAACCTTGTCAAAGTTGTCAAAGCCTGCGTAGCCCTTGATTTTTCCGGCTTTGCTGAACTTCTGCATGGACCTGTAGAAGACCGTGATGATCGGAAGAAAGACCATCAGGACCATGAGCAGAAAACTCGGCAGAAGGTACAGGTAGGGCGTCAGAACCTGCCGGACCCCTCTCTTTTTCTTTGCTTTTTCTTCTCTCTTCAACGCTGATCCTCCCTGGATGTGTGCTCAAAAAAGGAAAGGAGGCCGGTTCCCCGGCCTCCTTTCCCGGCATCCCCGCCCGGGGATGTTCTATTCGCTTTGGATCATTATGACACGCAAATGGTAAAACCTGTGACAGAATCACTGCGAGTGGGCAGATCCTCCTGATAGGTATCAGTTCCGGCAGATTCCGATCTTTCGGCTTATAAGCACCCTGAGCCTGTTTTCAGCCTCATATGCAGGCTCATCCGGTGCCGTGCGCAGTCACATATGCCGCGCATAGGTCCCGTGCTGAATCCCCAGATCCCCCACATCGCCCAGGTCACTCTTCGCTGATATTCTCCTGCAGCTCATCGAGCAGTTCTTTGACATCGCCGCCCAGAAGCGCCTGCTGCTCCACATCGATAACCCCCTGCTTGACATCGATCCACTCCGCCTTCGCAGTCGGATAAAACCTGGCATTGGAGAGGATGTCAATCCAGCTGGCGTAATCCTCATTGACCGCCACCATCGCCTCAGCGCCTGTGCTGGTCGCCGGGAGGAAATCTTCCATCAGAACCCATTCCGAGTAGGGGCCGTCATCATAGAAGGTATCGAAGAAGGTCGAAATCGCGGCGATCTTCTCCTCGTCGTCATCATTGTCGAAAACCATGAAGCGGTCCATGACGCCCTGCGCCGTGGATTTCCCGGTGTTGGTCGGGATTGTGGATACACCGTAGCTGATCTCATAGCCGCCATCTTTGAGGTAGGTCGGAATGCCATTCGGGCCGATCATCATCGCCAGCTTGCCCTGCCCGAAGAGATCCTGCAGGTCATAACGGGTCTGGGTCGCCGGATCCTGGTTGGTATAACCGTCATTGTAAAGGCCAATGGCGTACTCGATGGCTTCGACGTTCTCATCACAGTTCAGAATCCACTGGTCCTCCTCGTCGACAAAGCCGCCGCCATTGTTCCAGGTGTAGTAGGAGAAAGCCGCCTGGCCTTCATCCGTGGTCATGTCGATGCCCCAGGGATAGACCTCATCACCGAACCTGTCCTTAATCGCCTTGCAGGCTTCTGTCAGCTCGTCCCAGGTCGTGGGAACTTCCACTCCTGCCTCCTCTAAAATATCCTTATTGTAGAAAAGACCACGGACAGATGCCAGATCCGGGACTGCCCAGACGGTGCCATCCACGTTCGACTGTTCCAGGAAGGACTCATAGAACTTGGCGTATGTCTCATCTGAGATATAGTCGGAGACCGGCAGAAGCAGATCATCCGCCTGGTAATCCGCGAAGGTGTCGATGTTCAGGATATCCGGTGCCTGATCGTTCTGAATCAGGGTGTTTACTTTGGTATAGATGTCGTTCCATGAGACGCATTCAACAGTCAGGTTGATATCTTCATGCTCAGCATTGAACTTCTCTGTGAAATCCGCCCACCAGTCCGTGGTATTCGGTCCGTACTGCGCGGTGATCGCGTAGATTTCAGTCTTGTCTGCCGCTTTCGCTGTCCCTGCGAATGCACAGGTTCCAAGGGCGCAGGCGAGAATTAGTGTGATTGCAAGCGCCAATTTTTTTCTCATTTTTATCCTCCCATTTTACGTTTATACAGGTTCCGCTCCGGCGCAGGAAACTGCGCCTCATTCTTGAGCACAGTATACAAAATGGGTCTGGCGCGGTCAAGCATTCCGGGCAGAATAGACAGATAATATCCTGAAAAAACAGGATCTCCCGGCAAAATCACTCTCTTCAGGATGAAAACCGATGTTTTTCAGGAACATTCGACGATTGCCGCCTTCATCTCTTTCTCGTTCTGTTCCATCTCCTCTGCCAGGCGGATCTGGGTCCTGGCCCGGTCCAGATTGTGCGTTTCCCGGGAGATGGCATAGTAATGGTCCCCATCGATGTAATCGGTGAGAAAGCGCATGCCGCACTCCAGGGTGATGGTCAAAGCCCCGAGCGGCATGACCTCCCGCTCCTTCTCCGTGAGACCCGGGCAGGCCTCCAGAAAGCCTTTTGCGAAAGCGCGGAAATAGGGAAGGCTTAAGTGAATCTTTGAAAGATCCAGCTCATCCTCCGCCCCGGTGGAGGCGCCGAAGCGGATCGCGTCACCGAAGTCCCAGGCCGAAAGGCCCGGCATCACGGTGTCAAGGTCCACGACGCAGAGGGCCTTGTGGGTCTTCTCATCCAGGAGCACGTTGTTGAGCTTCGTATCGTTGTGGGTTACGCGGAGCGGCAGTTCGCCCCGTTCCAGCATCTGCTGGAGCTGACTCATCTCCTTCTCCCGGGAGAGATAGAATTCAATCTCTTTCTTTACCGATGCCGCCCGTCCCATCGGGTCTTTCTCAATGCTCTCCCGGAACTTCCTCAGGCGGTCAGGGGTGTTGTGGAAGTCAGGGATCACCACAAACAGCTCCCCGGGCGGGAAGTCCGAAAGCTGCTCCAGAAATCCCCCAAAGCCCAGGGCGCTCTGGTAAAACTCCTCCGCGCTCTCCGCCATCTGCCGTGTGATGGTCCCTTCGACAAAGTGATAGACCCGGAAAAACCCAGCCTCCGTATGGCAGTAATTCTTGCCGTCTCTGGCCGGAAGGAGGGAGAGTACCGCCCGCGGATCCGTGTTTTTCTTCCGGAGATGCTCTGTGATCAGGGCGATGTTGCGCATAAGCCCAGGGATATTCGAGGTCATGGCCTCAGAGACCCGCTGGAGAATGTAGCGGCAGCCGGACGCTGTCGTGACAAGAATCGTCCTGTTGATGTGGCCGAGGCCATAGGGCCTTTTCTCTGCCACCGGACTGTCAAACTGAAAGCTGCTGAGGACCTCCCTCAAAGCTTCTCCTGAAATATCTCCCTGTCCCATCCTTTTCCCCTTTCCACTGTCAAATCCCCTGCCTGACGCTCCGATCACGTTTCCGAAAGGCCCCTGACAAGTCAGGCGAGCAGCAGATCTTCTGCGCCTTGCGCCTAGCTGTGCGCATCGCGTTTTGATGCCCCCTCTGTTCCCCTCTATTCCCCTCTATTTCAGAAAGCCTGTCCGATGATTCGCCCCGAACCCTCCCCAAAGATCCTTCCAGAAATACAGGCGATTCCCTTTGATCTGGCAAAACAGGAAAAGCGCGAAGAGGGGAGGAATCCGAATCAGGCTGCCTATAGCCCTATGTGCCTTAGTCGCAAAATCGAACAGCCGCGTGGATCGGTTCTGATTGAGAACAGAGAACTCAAAGTACAGACATATTTCAGATAAACAAAATGGATTAGATATATGGCGTAGTATTTTTGTATGTTATGAATTGAGCATTATGTGTTATTAATTCTTTGTTCTTTATCATTTATTCTTTATTTTATACTCTATGCATCTTATTCTGCGTATAATAATGTTTGTTTAGCTATATTTCAATTCTCATAACATATCATTCGCATGAAATGTTCGCCATGTTTACTTGATATATGGCTCATATTGAGTATAGATCATATTGAGTGCAGGTCATAATTGCATAA
>CADBUA010000263.1 GCA_902797665.1 uncultured Lachnospiraceae bacterium
AGCGGACTCTCTGTTGCAAAGAAGGCGTTCTCTCCTAATAAGAAACAGCTTCAAAAAAACAGCTTCATAGAAGCGTCTCTGCTCCCATGAAGCTGTTTTTATTTTTCCCGCCCTGACCTGGAAGCTTAAAGCCCCAGGTTATTCAGCCATCCTTTGACCTTCTGCGAGAAGGTCTTTTTCTTTGGCTTCAGTTTCTCTCCATACTTGTTGCACTGGTAGGCCTCGACATTTCCACCGCCCTCATCATACTTCAGATAGTAGTAGTGGGTGTCGAGGTGGATTCCGCGAACACCGTCAATCAGGCAGTGCGGCTGGATCTTGATCCTTCCGTCAAAGGCCTGGTCGGTCGGGATCTGGATCGTCACAACGTGAACACCAGGCTTCTCCTCCACCGAGTTCGTCCAGGATACATAGTCGCTGCCGTTGACCGTATAGCCGTACATATGGAGCGATGTCCGGAAGCCGTCCACAGCCTCTGAGGTCACGTTCTTGAGCTCGATCCGGATGCTTGAGTTCTCCGGATTGTAGTCCATATAGCTGATGTCTGCCTTGACCTTCTTCAGGTTGGAATGCTCGTCCATCCAATCCGAGCTCTTCTGAAGCTCAGTATTGACAAAGTCAAGTCCGTCCCGCTCCACGATCGTGTCGAGGGAGGAGAACAGATTGGTGCCGAGCCCCAGGCGGTCGCCTTCGATCTTGACGCCCATCGCGGCCAGGGTGGTCGGGAAGTTGTCAATGGTTGCGAACTCACGGTACTCATCCCGCTCCGGCTCCACTGCCGCGTTCATATAGCAGGTGTAGACCTTCCTTCTGTAATCATAGGTCGCCCCGGCACAGAAGGACTTGTTCATGGTCGGGTGGTCCCCCGAAAGAACAACTGTCGTATTCTCGTACCAGTCCTGCTGCTGAATCCACTCAACGAATTCCGAGACCTGCCTGTCTGAGCAGTAGATGACATTCGCGTACTGCTCCTCATAGTCATCTCCGCAGAGCTTGCAGACATAGCCTTCCGGATAGTGGGTATCCACAGTCAGGAGCGTAAAGTCAAAGGGCTCATCCTGGGAGCCGAGCTCCGTCAGGCGGGTTTTCGCGAAGTCGAACAGCTTCTCATCCTCAAAGCCCCACCAGACCTTGTAGCCCTTGGGCAATTCCCCATTCTCGGTATAATACTTCCAGTCATGGAAGGTGAAGTTCCCGTGGGTGGAGAAGTAGAGCCTTCTTCCGCCAAAGGTTGCGTCAGACCCAAAGCACATGTCCATCGTGTAGCCTTCCTTGCTCAGGATGTCTCCGATGGTCGTCAGATTCGGGAAGAAGGAATCCTGCGTGTTCATGAAGTTTGTGCCAACACCGTTGATCTCAATCGGGATCTTCAGGGGAAGACCGGAAGTTGCGGCAAACATGCCCGCCATGGTCCAGGTCGAGTACTTCAGGGCATTCCCGCCGTCCAGAATCGTGGACTCGGATCCCGAGAAGTCCTCATACTCTCTGGCCAGCTTCGTCAGGGACGGCATGTAGTTGTCCTCGAAAAGTCCTCCGCTCTCTGTATCCGTGTAGGAAACCTCCATGGACTCCAGGAAGATATAGATCAGATTCCGCTTCTTCTTCGGGAAGGTCAGCTTTGTCACAGCCGGATCGACATAGTTGTCCTCGATGTAGGTCGACTTCTCTCCCAGGCTTTCGATGTGCTGGCTGACTCCGAGCTTGTTCCACAAGGCCCGCATCTGAATGGAACCGAAAATCACCGCGATGACTGTCAGGCATGGAAGCAGGAGCTGCCGGCACCTGGCAATCAGCGGCCTGTTCTTCTTTTCATAGTCCGCCTTCAGAACCGCTTTCTCTTCGTCCGTCAGTACCGGCGCCAGCCTGACCTTGCGCCCGTACTCATCCAGCGTCTTTTTCGCTTTTGGCGGCTGCTTGGCTTTCAGAAACACCTGGTAGACAACAAAAAGCAGCACAGTGATCAGAACCGGCCCGATCAGGCTGTAGCGGGTATAGCTCCAGATAATCCCGGAATCGGTCCCTTTAAGCGGCTGCGTCATCGTAAAGATTACTTCATCCAGGGTCAGATCTCCCCACTCCACCGTGACCCACTGGGCACTGCGGCCGAGCACAAGAAAGAGAAACATCGTGAGGAAAAGCAGGAAGCGGATGACATTCCAGCGCAGCTTCTCCCGAACATAGGGTCCGCTCTCTTCCTGAGGCTCTGAAGATGTGCTCTCCGCCTCTGTCCTCTCTTTGATATCCCCCCCGGCGATCACGCTTTCTGGGATTTCTTTCTTCTTTGACCTCTTTTTACTCATGCTTGACTCCAAATTCAAGCTCCTGTGCGGCATGCCCAGGAGCTTTGCACATCTTCACCTGCGTTTTCTTTCTGGCAGCAAAAAATACGGCCTGTATTATAGCAGGGGAAAAACCGCTTCACAAGGGAATCCCTGCCAAATTTTCCCCGAAAACACACGGAAATCCTGAAAAATCAACCAATTCTGAAAATCTGGCAGGCGAAGAAGCAATCATAGAGCTTTCAAATCCATACTTATATAGCTTCGGATAGACAAAAGATCCCTGCGGATCGATCCTGTGACTGCCGGAAAGCCTGCAGCCAATGCGAAGGCTTGCGCCTTTTCCTCAGACCCTGCGGGATACAACATAGCGCGGCCGTCCCTTGACCTCTTCATAGATTCTGGCGATATAGTAACCGATGATCCCCAGACTCACCATGACGATGCTCCCAATGATCAGAATCAGAAGGATCACCGTCGTGAAGCCCTCCACTGCGCGGCCGCTGAAGTAGCGTGAGAGGGTCTGAATCCCGAGGATCAGCCCCAGGAAGAAGACCACCACCCCCGCCCAGGTCACAAACTGCATAGGAGCGGTGGAGTAGCCGACTATATTTCGAATGGCGTAGCGAACCAGCTTCCAGGTGGTCCACTTGGACTCCCCGTCTTCCCGCTCGGCCACGTCAAACTCCACCTGTGCCTTTGTGAAGCCAATCCAGGAGCTCATTGCCCGGAAGAAGGCGTTTCTCTCGGGCATTTCCAGAAGCGCCTGGACTGCCCTCCTGTCCAGAAGCTTGAAATCTGAAGCGTGGGACATGTCGACATTGGTGGCGCTGGACATGATCCGGTAAAAAATCCCGGCCGCGGTCCGGTGGAAACCACTCTCCTTTCCCCGATCCCGCTTGACAGCCTCGACCACCTCGGCGCCCTGCTCCCAGAGCCTGTACATGGAAATCAAGGTCTCCGGCGGATGCTGGAGATCGCAGTCCATCACGCAGGTCGCGTCCCCTCTGGATGCTGAAAGTCCCGCGAAGATCGCGGATTCTTTCCCGAAGTTCCGGGAAAAGTGAATCCCGTGAATCCGGGGATTCTTTTCATGCGCAGCCAGGATTTCGGCCCAGGTCTGGTCCTCTGAACCATCATCGACAAAAATCAGTTCATAGTCGATTTTCTCCCGATCCAGAATCTCCGGAAGAACTCTGGCTGCTTTCGGGAGCATCGCTGCCTCGTTCCAGGCTGGAAGCACGATTGACAAGCTTGGCGCTGAACGCATCCTCTCTCCCCTCTCTTCTCCCGGCTTCATACCGCAAAGCCCAGGTGCTGTCTGGCCTCCCGGGAGATTCTGTCATACTGGGGATAGAAATCCTCATCAGGATTCACCCCGCCAAAGAAAAAGCGGCGGAGAAGATCCGTCGAGACCGACTTCCGGAACTTCTCATTTTCCGCCTGGTCCAGGAAATCCCGTGTCCTCGTGAGGAGGTCATGCCAGTCCCGGACAAAGGCCTCATAGCGGGGGAGATCCTGAATGCCAAGCCATTTTCTGACCCTGATCTTGGCCCCTCCCGGATGTGTGCACTCGTTGACCTGGTAGATATAGAAAAAGTCCCCGTTCTCCCAGGCCCGGCCCAGCGGATACATGCGGCAGATCCCCGGGCGGAGCGCGTGAATCCTGCACCTCCCATCCTCTTCAAGATAGGAGCAGGAGGAGGCTCCGCCTCCCTCCGCCTCTTTCATCTTCAGGACCGGCAGGATGAGCCCATCGATCAGCCGAAGCTCCACGGTCTCCTCCAGGAGCTCCTCAAAGGAGCGGTTCTCCGCATGGCAGAGAGCCACCGCGTCGCAGGGGTCGAGCACGATCAGAGGATCCATCCGGCAGCAGTCCGAACATCCCCTGCAGTCCCCTGTTCCGATCCGAACAAGATCATCCGGCCCGTACCGTCTTCCATCCGAGATTTCCTCCAGCGGCTCATTCCGTCTCATGTTTATCCTCAATCTTTCAGTGTGAAAAAAACGGAGACTCGGTGGAGTCTCCGGATATCCGTTCGATCCGTTTTGATCTCTTTTACCTCTCCCGCCGCAGGCACCTGCAGGCATTTAACCGGGCTGAGGCTCCTGCGCCCGCACTCTCAGTGCGCCCGGCCTTTGCCGTTGCCTTAAGCTGTATGACCTCTCCCGACGACAGGCGGCCAGAGCGAACTTTACAGGTACGGTCTCTTTTCTGATCAGTTCTCCTCAACAGTCACGGAAGTGATATGCGGGTTTGGCCCCTCATACCAGTAGAGGAAGCCTTCCAGATCGACAACATCGCCAGCCTGGAGTTCTTCAACTGCTTTGTAGACGTCTGAATCCTTATCACAGAGATAGGACTCCACGGTGAAGGAATAGGTCTTTCCATCCTTGGAGACGTTGAAGTAAAGATCATCCCCCCTGCTGCCTGAACCGTCATAATTGTAAAGGAAAGCAGCTCCGGAATCATCCGCCTTTTCGACGGTCATTCCCTTGAAGGAGACGAACGCATTCATATGCTCCTTCAGAGAGTCCTCATCGTCCAGGAACTCTGTCAGGTCCAACGGTTCCACTACATAGCTGCCCTCTTCGATCTCCAGGCTTCCATCGACAATCTCAATCTCGCCGGACCATTCGGACTTGTAGCCCACAGCCTTGATCTTGGTCCCGACTTCAAGCCTGTCGTAGTCTTCCTTGCTGACCGCGCAGTTATAGAGAAAGTATGCCCCGTCATGATCCTGTGTATAGATCGTCGCGGTCTGGGTGCCTGCATCCTTGTTATCATAGAATGCCTGCTTTCCCTGCACATAAGCCTCAATGGTTACCTCATCATCAACCTCAGCAGCCATATATTCAGCATAGGTCATGACCCCCTCGCCCTTGACATCCGGCGACCCGGCTTCCATCACGCTCTCTTTCTCTGTCTCGCTGGCCATCACCGGGGAGAACACAGAAATTGCAAGAGCTGCGCTCATCATCAGTGCGAAAACCTTCTTCATAAGCGACTCCTTCCCTCTGCTTGCAATAAATCAACCAATACGGCCTCAGTATAGCAGAACCGGTCCCAAATTCAACTTTTGGGTAAATCCTGGCAGCTGACTGCGAGATCTCTGTCCATGTCCCGCGCCTCTGTCTGTATCGATTTCCCGATTCAGGCCACGGTTCATGCAGCAGACACGCCCCTGGTCCGTGATCCGCAATCAGCCTCATTTTCCTCCCCGCATCCGGATCAGACGCAGGAGGAAGATCCCGCCATAGAAAATCCACAGAATCAGGATCCCCGCAAGGAGCACAAGCGCGGTCCCCGGCAGGGGGCCCAGATCGCGCATCTGTCCATCCTGGCCGATCTGGTCCAGGCGGTAGAGCTTCTGTGTGTCGGCGAAGAGCCTGTCAAAGAAGGCATCGTCGATGGTCGTTTTCCGCCGGGCGGATTTGACCGTGCTCTCAATCAAAGATCCGGCCGCGTCCCTGAGGGAGGCGGAACCATTAAAGACCGGTGTGACGAAGGTGTGATCCACGTTGTCGAGAATCAGTTTCGAGGCAGCGATCTTCACACTGTAGTGCTGCGCGTCCTCCCCGCTCCGGCTGAGGTAGTCCTGATAAGCCTCTGAATTCTGTGCCTTGCTCGTGACCGGCACATAGCCTTCGGTGCCCGAGTAGGCCGTCTGGACCTCGTTTGTCAGAAGATACTGGGCAAAAATCCAGCTCCAAAGGACAATCTCCGGGTCGTCCTTGTTAAACACGCAGATAGAAGGCCCCTGAGAGATCATCTGCGGCTTTTCCGGATATACCTGTGGGACCATGCGGACCTCGGTATTGAACCTGACAAGCTTTTCTTTGGCGATGTCGATCAGCGGAGCGTCCGTCCCCATCCAGGTGGATCCGGCGGTGGAGTCCACCGCGAAGATGCACTGCCCGGCATTCAGGAAGTTGGCCGGGTAGCTGGAGATTTCAAAGGTCGAGAATGCCCGGCTTTTCCCGTGCTCCGCCACTGTCTCCAGGATCTTTCTGGTTCCCTCGTTGAAAAGAAGGATCTGCCCGTCTTCCGTCGAATACTCCAGGCCCTCCTGCTTCAGCATCTGGATCATCATGTTGTCTGTGGACTTATAGAGGAAGGGGATCAGCACATCCTGTCCATTGACCTTGAACTTCCCATCCTCATCCTTCTCCATAGCCTTCTCGGATACCTCAAAGACGAAATCCCAGGTCAGGATCTCCGGAAGCTCATAACCCAGTTTTTCCACATAGTCCCGGTTTACATAGACAGCCTCCGTGGAACGCATGAAGGGCAGGGCGTAGGTGCTCCCGTTGATCCGGCACTCGTCCCGGAACTTTCCGATGAGTTCATCCTCTCTGGGACCGTCAAAAAGAAGCTCCGATCCGCCAAGGCCATAGCCGGGGTCTGAAATCAGTTCATCCAGAGGAAGCACGACGGACTCCCCGGTCAGGTAGGTCGCGATGTGGTCCGGGTAGCTGATGCAGACATTGGGCGTCGTGCCGGTGGAGATGTTGGTAATCACATCATTGTAGATGTCACCGTAGTTGGTATACAGTTTGATCGCCACTGAGACATTGGGGTAGAGGGCCTCAAAATCCCCGACGGCTTTCTTATAGATCTCGGTCTGGGTCTTGTTGGTGTCGTTCTTGGCCCAGAAGGTCAGTTCAATCTTTTTTGAAGGATCGAGTTTCCCTGGAACCTCAAAGCGATTGATCGTTCTGGCACCATGGCAGGCTGTAAGAGAAAACGCCAGAAGCAGCGCCAAGGCTGTAAAGCAGCTTTTTCTCCCGATCCGCTGAATCAGCTCTGTCGATCTCTTTTTCATCCCTTTGTTCCTCCCCGTGAGACACCGGCCATAATCCTGCTCCTGAAGAGGAGGAAGAGAAGGATCAGCGGGACTGAAATCACCACCACCGCGGCCATCATCGCGGGGATGTTCTCCCGGCCGAAACCGTTCTCCCGGATCTCCTGAATCCCATTGGAGACCAGAAAGTAATCTGGCTGATCCGTGATCAGCCTCGGCCAGACATAGGCATTCCAGCACTCGATCACCTTCAGGATCACAATGGTGATCAGGGTCGGCCGGCAGATCGGCATCAGGACGCGGCAAAGGTATTTCAGATCTGAAGTCCCATCCACCTTGGCCGCCAGATACAGGGTGTCCGGCACCATCTCGAAGTTCTCCTTCAGCAGGTACACGTAGAAGACCGACATGACCGATGGCAGGATCAGTCCCGGGAAGGAGTTCCTCAGATTCAGGTTTGTGATCGTCGTGAAATTGGTGATGATCACCAGTTCATTGGGAATCATCATCAGCGCCAGGAGGCATCCAAAGGCCAGGTTTTTGCCCGGAAACTCCAGACGCGCGAAGGCGAAAGCCGAAAGCGTCACCACAATCAGCATGATCAGGGTTGTGATCACGGTAAAGATCAGTGTATTCAGGAGATACCTGCCCAAAGGCACGGACATGAAAGCGTCCACATAGTTCTGAAGGGTCGGGTTCTCCGCGTAGAACTTCGGGATCACCTCTGAATTATAGTCCCCGTATCGCTTGACCGAGGTCAGCACCATCCAGTAAAAGGGGAAAAGGACCAGAAGCCCCCAGAAGCTCAGAAGAAGGTACTTCAGGACCGTCCCGGTCCCCCTTCTGATTGCTGCATTTCTCCTTTTCTCCCTGACAGTTTTTTCTCGCATCTTAATCTCCCTCCGCTCCCTCCTGCCGCCTTCCCCCATTCATTTTTGATTCATGGGTGGAAGTTCAGAAGGTGCAAGTCTCCCATGCTCAGTGAACCACAGCCTTCCGGCTCGACAGAAGGTTTCCGACGGTGATGGTCAGGATGATCAGAAAGAGCAGGATCGCCGCCGCGGAGGCATAGGAGGGATATCCCCCGGAGTCCCCGTAAAGCATGTCGTAGATGTAGCCGACGATCGTGTTCATCCCGGCCTTGTTCAGGTCCGTTCCAAAGAGAGCCACCGCGTCGCTGTACTCCTTGAAGGCCCCGATGAAACCCGTGATGATCAGATAGAAGACCGTGGGGGAGATCATGGGCAGGGTGATCCGGAAGAAGATCCGCCCTGCGGAAGTCCCGTCCACCCGGGCCGCGTTGTAGTAGTTCGTGTCCACCGATGCCAGAGCCGAGGTCAGAATCAGGATCTTGAAGGGCATGACCACCCAGATGATGTAGAAGCACATCACAAACATCCTGGCCCAGTAGGGTCCGTCGATGAAATCGACGGCTGTGCCTCCCAGCCTGGTAATCAGAAGGTTCACCAACCCGTCGGTGTAAGCGGTCTTCTTGAAGAGGATCATGAACACCAGGCCGACCGCCAGGGTGTTGGTCACGTAGGGCAGAAAGAAGATCGTCTGAAACAGCTTTTTCAGCCCCTGAATCGAGCTCAGGGCGAAGGCAATGAGGAGCGACAGGCCCGTGGAGATGGGCACCGTGATAATTACCATCAGGAAGGTATTTTTGACCGCCTGAAGAAAGTAAGTGTCGTGCAGAATATAGCTGAAGTTGTAAAGTCCAACCCCATAGTAGCTCTGGGACGCGGAGTTATAGCCTTCCTGCAGGGAGTAGACCGCTGCGTCAAAGAGGGGGTAGATCAGAAAGACCAGAAGGAAGGCAAAGGCCGGCAGAAGGTAAAGCCAGGCTCTCCTGTTTCTGTATTCCATCGCTTTCTCCTCCTTCCGTCAGATGATCCGCTCTTCACTCTCCCGGTCAAAGCAGTATGTCTTTCCCGGGTGGAGGGAGAAGCGCACAGACCCGCCGGCGCTGTCGATCCCGCGCCAGTTCTCGACAGAGGGGATGATGGAGCGGATGGTTTCCCCGGTAAAGGCCGGATGGCCGGAGAGGACGGAAATGTCACGCCCCATGACCTCAATCCCCCGAAGCGCCAGCTTCAGAGGCCCCTCCGGGTCGAGGGCAAAGCCCTCGGGCCGGATCGCGGCCCAGACTTTCCGGTCATCGCAGTCTAAGGGGAAGATCGGGGAATCATCTCCGTCCAGATAAAGCTGCCCGGAGCGGATCTCCCCGGAGAAGACATTGACCGGGGGCGTTCCCAAAAACTTTGCAACAAACAGATTGACCGGGTCATCATAGACGTCCTGGGGCTTTCCCGCCTGCTGCATCAGCCCCGCCTTCATCACGACGATGCGGTCAGAGATGCTCATGGCCTCTTCCTGATCATGGGTCACAAAGATCGTGGTAACCCCGGTCTCCTTCTGAATCCTCCGGATCTCCTCCCGGGTCTGCAGGCGCAGTCGGGCGTCCAGGTTGGACAGAGGCTCGTCCATGAGGAGCACTCTGGGCTTTTTCACCAGGGCGCGGGCAATGGCCACGCGCTGCTGCTGTCCGCCGGAGAGCTCCGCCGGGCGCCGGTCAAGCAGGGCTTCAATCTGCACCAGCCTGGCAGCTTCCATGGCCCGGGCGTTCATCTCCTCCCGGCTGAGCCTGTCCTTCCCCTTGAGATTTCCCATCGGGAAGGTGATATTCTTCAGCACGGTCATGTGCGGGTAGAGCGCGTAGTTCTGAGACACCACCCCAACTCCCCGCTCCTCCGGAGGAAGGGCTGTCACGTCCTCCTCGTCAAAAAAAATCTGTCCATCTGATGGGGTGAGCAGGCCGCAGATCATCATCAGCGTCGTGCTCTTCCCGCAGCCGGAGGGCCCCAGGAGGCTGATCAGCTCGCCGTCCTGAATCTCAAAGTTCAGGCAGTCCACCGCGGTGACACCGCTCTCTCTCCGGCTTCTGCCGGGAAACTTCTTTGTCAGATCTTTCAGTGTAATCTTCATGTTATCCCTCACAAAGCTGTCCAGGGCAGGCGCCTCCGGAAAGCCCCAGGAGCATTCCCCCAGGCCCTCCAGAAGGCAATTCAAAGGGCGATTCAATATAGCGGAGGCCCTGAAGATTTGCCGCAGGCGAATCTTTCCTGCCTCTGCATCTGCCGCGCTGAGGCGTACCTGGCCAGTTTTCCTGGCCGCGCGAAATTAGCTGCGCATCCTGCAAGCGTAAACGCCAAAGATGGAGGCCATAACATGACCTCCATTTTTTATGCCCGGAAGAAATCAGAATCTGTTCGAACGCGCTCTGGCATCTGCCCGCCCGCGCCAGTTTTTTTCCCTGGGCGCTCCTAGGCCTCCGATAGCCGCTTCCAGGATGCTGACAAAATGGGTACTTTCCAAGCTGGAGGGCAGGGTGCGGATTCCCAGACCCACATGAAATCTGTGCCTGTCCTTCTCTTTTGTTCTGCATTGTAAATCCGACCAGACAGTTACATAAAATAGAACATGATCCAGTCCTTTGCTTTTGTTCTGTATTGCCGCATTTGCGCGGCGAGGGGCGCAAAGAAGGAGGCTCACAGATCCCGGATGGCATCCTTCATGGCTTTCACGTAAGCGCCCACCCTGGGGGCGGCGTCCTTTCCTGACTCCGCGATCAGTTTGATGATGGCCGAGCCCACGATCGCCCCGTCGGAGACCTCCGCCATCTTTCTGGCCATCTCCGGAGTTGAGATCCCAAAGCCCACCGCGCAGGGCGTATCCGTGAAGGAACGAATCTTCTCCGTGATGGTGCCGATGTCGGTCCGGATCTCCGAGCGGACACCGGTAACCCCGAGGGAAGAAACCACGTACAGAAAGCCTGTGGAGGACTCCGCGATCATGCGGATTCGCTCCTCTGAAGTCGGCGCGATCATCGAGATCAGGTCAATTCCAGCCTCCCGGCAGAGGGGATCAAATTCTTCCTTCTCCTCAAAGGGCACATCCGCCAGAATCAGTCCGTCGATGCCAGCGTCCCGGGCCCGGGAGAGAAAAGCTTCAGCTCCGCCCTTTCCATAGGAGTATACCACGTTCGCATAAGTCATAAAAACAAGTGGTACCGTGATTCCCTGCTTTTCCCGTAGATCTTTCACAAAGTCCAGGACCTTGTCGGTCGTAATGCCGCCCTGAAGGGCGATGACATTGGCCGTCTGAATCACCGGGCCCTCCGCTGTCGGGTCTGAAAAGGGGATCCCGAGTTCAATGAGGTCCGCTCCCCCCTCCTGGGCTGCCCGGACAACCTCCCGGGTTGTCTGAAGGTCCGGATAGCCTGCCGTGATAAAGGGGATGAATGCTTTGCCATGTGTGAACGCTTCCCTGATCCTGCTCATAACGAGATATCCTCCCCTCTGTATCTGGCCACCGCAGCGCAGTCCTTGTCCCCACGGCCGGAGACTGTGATGACGATCACTTTGTCCCTGGACATCTTTTTCGCGTCCTCCATCCCTGCGTAGATCGCGTGGGAGGATTCGATCGCCGGGATGATGCCTTCCATCCTGCTGGTGTACTCAAAAGCCTGAACCGCCTGCTCATCGGTGACCGGGATGTATCTGGCGCGGCCCAGGGCATGGAGATTTGCGTGCTCCGGACCGATTCCCGGATAATCCAGCCCCGCGGAGATGGAGTAGACCGGCGCGATCTGCCCGTACTCGTTCTGGCAGAACAGAGACTTCATGCCGTGGAAGATCCCCAGCTTCCCGGTGGAGATGGTGGCCGCGGTCTCAAAGGTGTCGACGCCGCGCCCCGCGGCCTCGCAGCCAATCAGCTGCACCGATGGATCATCAATAAAGTGATAGAAGGATCCGATGGCGTTGGATCCGCCGCCCACGCAGGCGTACACAGCGTCCGGAAGGCGTCCCTCCTTCTCCAGCATCTGGCTTTTGATCTCCCGGGAGATCACAGACTGAAAATCCCGGACAATGGTCGGGAAGGGATGGGGGCCCATGACCGACCCCAGGCAGTAGTGGGTATCCGCAATCCTGTTTGTCCACTCGCGGAAAGCCTCAGATACCGCGTCCTTAAGCGTCGCGGTCCCAGAGGTCACCGGGACGACCTTTGTGCCGAGCAGGCGCATCTTGTAGACGTTCAGCGCCTGCCGCTCCGTATCGACCTTCCCCATGAAGACCACGCACTCCATCCCAAACATGGCCGCGGCCGTGGCCGTGGCGACACCGTGCTGGCCGGCGCCGGTTTCCGCGATCAGGCGGGTTTTTCCCATCTTTTTGGCCAGGAGAGCCTGACCGAGCACGTTGTTGATCTTATGGGCGCCGGTGAAGTTCAGATCCTCCCGTTTGAGGTAGATCTTCGCCCCGCCCAGATCCTCGGTCATCTTCTTCGCGTAGTAGAGCCGGCTGGGCCGGTTCGCGACCTCCCTGTAAAGCTGCTCCAGCTCCCGGATGAAGTCCGGATCCTTCCTGAAATGTGTGTACGCTTCCTCCAGCTCATTCACAGCGTTCATCAAGGTCTCCGGAATGTACTGCCCTCCGAACACCCCGAACCTGCCTCTCTCATCTGCCATATCTCCCCTCCTATAACCCGATGCCATTATTCTGCCTCACTGCCCGCACGAATGCCCGGATCTTCTCCGGATCCTTCCTGCCGCCGCTCTCCACCCCCGAGCTGACGTCCACCCCAAAGGGACGGACAGTCTGAATGGCCCGGGAGACATTTCCCGGATTCAGACCCCCAGCCAGAAAGAAGGGTCTTTTGAGCCGGATCATTCCCCACTCAAAGCTTTCCCCGCTCCCGCCAGCGCCGGAGTCGAGCAGGACCAGATCGGAGAGACTGCGCTCCGCGCGTCCCATATCCGCCTCCGAATCTACCCGGATGGCTTTGACAATCTTCTGATCCGTCCCCGCCCGGATCCTCAGGATCTCCGCCTCCGTCTCCTGCCCGTGCAGCTGGATCAGGTCGAAGAGCTTCTCCCGTGCCAGGGAGAGGATCCACTCCGGATCCTGGTTGACGAAGACCCCCACCCGGAGAATTCCTGGATCGAGCTGATCTGTCAGCTCCCGCATCCGGGAAGGAGAGATCGTCCGGGATCTCCCCTCCGCCAGGATAAAGCCCGCGCAGTCTGGCCGGACTTCGTTCACGCAGGCGATATCCTCCGGAAAACGAAGCCCGCAGATCTTGATTTTTGTCCTGTTCACTGTCCTTTCGCTTCCTTTGTTTGCTGTATTCGCTGTATTTCCTTTATTTGTTTTTTTCTTCCTCTCCTCTTCCGAAAAGCTCCGCGAACTTCTCTGCCTTATCCTCCGCCCGCATGAGACTCTCACCGACAAGGCAGGCATCGACTCCAGCCTCCCGGAGCGCCTTTACATCGGCAGCGGTCCTGATCCCGCTCTCCGCCACGAAAAGGATCCCCGCCGGGCAGTGAGACCGGAGATTACCGGCATTTCCGATGTCTACCGAGAAATCTCTCAGGTTCCGGTTGTTGACCCCGATGATCCGGGCTCCGGCCGAGACTGCCGCCTCCATCTCCTTCTCATCGTGGGCCTCCACCAGGGCAGAGAGGCCCAGGGAATCCGCGATGGAGATGTATTCCGAGAGTGTCTCCTTCCCGAGAAGGGCCGCAATCAGGAGTACCGCCGAGGCGCCAAGAAGCCTGGCCTCGTAGATCATGTAGGGATCGACGGTGAAGTCCTTGCGGAGTGTGGGGATCTTCAGGGCCTGAGAGATCTCCTGAAGATACTGGTCCGATCCGAGAAAGCATCTGGGCTCGGTCAGCACGGAGACTGCGTCCGCCCCAGCCTTCTCATAGTCTCTCGCAATCTCAAGGTAAGGGAAGTCCGGCGCGATCAGCCCCTTGGACGGAGAGGCCTTCTTGCACTCGGCAATCACAGAGAGCTCCGGCCCGGAAAGGGCCTTTTCAAAGAGGAAAGCTTCTCTCCCTTCATCTCGGCATGCAGCCTCCGCCTTGTCCCTCAGCTCCGCGCGCGTGAGACGTTTCTCCGCCTCGCGCACCCGCGCCCTCGCGTAATCCGCCAGTTTCTCCAGAATATCCTCCGCCATCGCGCTCCCTCCCCTTTTCTTTCCTTATTGTTCCAGTCTCTGTATCGTCGATCAAGCCTGGATCAGGCATAACCCGGGACATGCTCCCTCTCAGGAGTTGGACACCCTTATCATGTCATCGATTTTCTGCCTTGCTTTTCCGGAGTCAATGATCTGTCCCGCCAGGGCGACACCTTCCTTCATGCTCTCCGCCTTCCCGCCGATATAGAGACCTGCGCCAGCGTTCAGAAGGACAATGTCTCTCCTGGCCCCGGTGATCTTTCCCTCAAGGATGCCCTTCGTGATCTCCGCGTTCTCTTCTGGCGTGCCGCCGATGATCTCGTGCTTGTCCGCCGTCTCGAGCCCGAAGTCCTCCGGGCGGATGGTCAGATCCCGATAGTAGCCATCCCGGAACTCACAGATATTGGTCGGGGCGGAGACGGAAATCTCATCCAGGCGGTCCGTGCCGTAGACGACCATGCCGCGGCTGACCCCCAGACTCATCATAACCTTGGCCAGGGGATTGGTCAGGGCTCCGCTATAGACACCGAGCAGCATGTAATCCGGGCAGGCGGGGTTGGTCAGCGGCCCAAGGATGTTGAAGACGGTGCGGATTCCCAGTTCCTTGCGGATGGGGCCCACATACTTCATCGAGGTATGGTACTTCTGGGCGAACAGGAAGCAGATGCCAACCTCTTCCAGCAGCTTCCGGCAGAGATCCGGATCCTCCTGGATGTTGATGCCCATCGCCTCCAGACAGTCCGCGGTCCCGGACCAGGAAGAAGCCGCCCGGTTTCCGTGCTTGGCGACCTTGATGCCGCCTGCTGCCATGATAAAGGCTGAGGTGGTGGAGATGTTGAAACTGCGGGCATTGTCACCCCCGGTTCCAACGATCTCCATGACCTTCATCCCCGGATGCTCCATCTTGACAGCCTTCTCCCGCATGGCTGCTGCGCAGCCGGAGATTTCCTCAATGGTTTCCGCGCCGGTGGACTTGGTGGACAGAGCCGCCAGAAAAGCCGCGTTCTGGGTCTGGCTGGTCTCCCCGCTCATGATCTCCGTCATCACCTCATAGGCCTCATCATAGCTCAGGTCCTGCTTGTCAACGATCTTCACAATGGCTTCCTTAATCATGCTTCCCTCCTCGGCAGCAACTGCCTTTCTGTGGATCCTTCTATTTTGTAACTGTCCAGTCGCAAGCGTCTTCAGAAACTTTGCTAAAGTTAACTGGACAGTTACTATCATTTTCTATATCTGCCTCATCTCGGATGTCCGTTCTGTGTCTTGATCAGTGTTTTCGTTTCCGCAATTTACACAGCTTCTCCCTGTCTCTCCCGGGCCAGCTTCACAAAGTTCTCGAGAATCTTTCCCCCACAGGGCGTCAGGATGGATTCCGGATGGAACTGGATCCCGTAGACCGGGTATTCCCGGTGCATGAGCGCCATGATCTCCCCATCCTCAGCCCGCGCGGTGATGCGAAGACAATCCGGGAGGGACGCCTCCTCCGCGGCCAGAGAGTGATACCTGCCGACCTTCTCCTCCGAATTGAGCCCGGAAAACAATGGATCGATGGGATCAATGGAGCTAAGGGACTGCATGCCATGCATGAGTTTTTTCGCGTGCACGACCTTTCCCCCGTAGGCCAGGGTGATGGCCTGATGGCCAAGGCAGACCCCGAGGATGGGCACCAAAGATCCCAGCTCCCGGACCAGGTCCACGGAGACCCCTGCGTCCTCCGGCCGCCCCGGGCCGGGGGAGAGGATGATCCCGGAGGGATTCATCTCCCGGATCCCGGGGATCGGGAAAGCGTCATTCCGAATCACCCGAATGTCCCTGTCCAGGACCCCGATCATTTGATACAGGTTGTAGGAGAAGCTGTCATAGTTGTCGATCAGAAGAATCATATCCTCACCCCATCTCTTCCTCTTCTTCCTCCGCCATCCGAAGGGAATCCACCACAGCCCCGGCCTTGTTCAGGCACTCCTGGTACTCTCTCTCCGGCACAGAGTCCGCCACAATCCCGGCGCCGCTCCGGACGAATACCTTTCCATTCTTTTTCACCGCCATTCGGATGGCGATGCAGAGGTCCAGGTCCCCACTGAAAGAGAGATAGCCGACTGCCCCGCCGTAGATCCCGCGCTTTTTCTTCTCCAGGTCGTTGATGAGCTGGGCCGCACGGATTTTCGGCGCCCCGGACAGGGTCCCCGCCGGGAGAATCGAGGCCACCGCATCCAGAAGATCCAGGTCATCCCGGATCTCTCCCCGGACGGTGGATCCGATGTGCATCACATGGGAGTAGCGCTCGATCTCAAAAGACTTTTCAACCTGCACAGAGCCGAATCTGGAAATCTTCCCGATGTCATTTCTCCCCAGATCTACCAGCATGCTGTGCTCGGCCAGCTCCTTGGGATCGGCCAGAAGCTCCTTCTCCAGAAGCTCATCCTCCTCCCGCGTCTTCCCCCTTGGCCTTGTCCCGGCCAGCGGGAAGGTGTGCAGGACCCCATCTTCCAGCTTCACCAGGGTCTCCGGAGAGGAGCCTGCTGCCTCCAGGCTAGGGCTCCGGAAGTAGAAGAGGTAGGGAGAAGGGTTGACTGTCCGGAGGATCCGGTACGTATTCAGAAGGCTCCCCTCATAGCCCGCCTCCAGGCAGTTGGACAGAACCAGCTGGAAGATATCGCCCTCGTAGATATGCTCCTTGGCTTTCTCCACCATGGCGCAGAACACTTCCTTCTGAAAGCAGGGGACCAGTTCTGAAGTCATGCGCCCCGGAACAATGTCCGCCATCTCCCCGGTCCGGATCAGATCCCTGAGCTGGCGGAGCGAGAGCTCCGCCTTCCGATAGGCCTCCTCCAGCCCTTCCATCTGCCCGAAGGAATCAGACTGTTCAGGCTGGGCATTCTGCTCCCTCTCTCCCACTTCCGGCAGCTGCACGTTGGCGATCAGGACCAGTTTCTGACGGTAGTTGTCAAAACAGATGACCTTATCGAAAAGCATCAGGTCCACGTCCTTGAAACCCTCCGGATCTTCCAGATCCAGATGAAGGGTGGGTTCCTGGTACTTCAGATAGTCGTAGGAGAAGTAGCCAACCAGGCCTCCGGCAAAGGGCGGAAGATACGGAAGCTTCGGGCTTTTATGCTCCCGGATCAGCTGCCGGATCACTTCTCCCGGGTTATCCGTATGAAACTTCAGGGAGCCTGCCTTCATCTCCCCGTTCAGGCAGGAGATCTCCAGATCCGGATCATAACCGAGAAAGGTGTAGCGCCCCCAGCTCTCGTGCTCCGAGACGGACTCCAGGAGATAAACGTGGTTTGAAACCTTCCGGAGAATCCGAAGGAGCTCCAGCGGGGTAGCGAGATCTGAAAGGATCTCCGTGGAGATCGGAACGGAGCGGTATTCCCCCTTCCTGGCGATCTCCCGGACTTCATCGAGCGACGGACGTATCTTCATCTTTTCCTCCACCTGACTCCCTCCCAGAAAGGAGGGGCTTGTTCCGCCAGGGTTCTCGGCTCCTGAAACACAAAAAGTCCCTGGCGGGAATGTATTCCCACCAGGGACGAATCATTCTGGATCCGCGGTGCCACCCTGCTTCACAGGAAACGACCTGTGCTCTTTTCGGAGTACCATCATACTCCCGGCATCTCACGCGTGCCCACGTCGCCGCATACTCAGGATCTCTGAATCTCTGAATCTCTGAATCTC
>CADBUA010000264.1 GCA_902797665.1 uncultured Lachnospiraceae bacterium
AAAAAATAAAGCCTGCAGAGGATGTCTCCTGCTGCAGGCTTTTCGGGGAGCTTTTCATGGGGAGTTCAGAGGGGCGGGGAGACGCCCCCGATGTTCTGCTCATAAAGGGCTTTTTGACTGCTGCCCCTTACGTGAATCAGTATAGAACGAAATTGTGGTCAAAGTATGGTCTATCTGTGTGAAAAGTGTGTTCTATGAAAAACAGTCCCAGGAAAACCCCAGGAATACGAAAAAGGCCTTTGCCTCTTCAGCCACGGTCGTTTTAGGGTATGAGGCCAGGCGCAGTCTCCTGTCGCATGACGAAACCGCGCCCTTCTCTCTTCCTCACATACACTCTCTCCCTCACTCTCCCTCTCTTTGTTCTGCATGCCCATGCGCATCGCAAAGTACGCAAGGGCCGTAAAGCGGACCGGGCTGTGCCAGAAACCTGGCGGAAGTTGATCGATTCCTGGTAACTGTCCAGTCCGCTTTGCGCGCTTGCTGCGCAAAGCGAGGTCATACACTTCAAAAGCAAAGGTCGGGCGCGCATTGAATGAGACGACAGGATCCTGCGTCCGGCCTTGTACCTGGAAAGAAGCCTCGGACCGGACAGCTACGATTCCTGAATCTGTCCCAGCCCTCCTTGCCTGGACGGAAAAAAGGAGGTCTCCTCCTTTCCGGAAGAGACCTCCTTCATGTCTCTCTGTCATCTGTCGATCAAACCCAGTGCTTATCACCCTTCAATCTGCACCAGATGCTTCTTCTCTTCCACCTTCTTCTGCTCGGTCTTCGGAACCAGCAGCTTCAGAATCCCATCCGCAAAGGAAGCCTTGATGTCTTCCTCGGAGACATTCTCCCCAACATAAAAGCTCCGGCTCATCGCGCCGCTGTAGCGCTCACGGCGGATGTACCTGCCCTGATCATCCTTCTTGCTGTTGTCCAATGCCTTGTTCGCGCTGATGGTCATATAGCCATCCTTCACCTCGACTTCAACCTCATCCTTCTTGAAGCCCGGAAGGTCGATATCGACTTCATAACCCTGATCGGTGTCCCTGACATCGGTCTTCATCAGCCCTCTGGCATGCTTTCCGTAGAGTTTCCTCTCGGCTTTATCTTCCTCCCGCTCAGCCTCAGGCCAGAACCAACCATCATCAAACCAATTATCCCAAAGATTCCCACCAAAGATACTCGGCAGCATATAAAACATCTCCTCTCTATCTCACAGGGCCTCTCAAGGGGCTCCGAAACAAAGCTTTTTTCCTCCGGAAGATCTCTCTTCCTTCGTTCTGGATCTGTTATAGCACCGGTTGTTAGCACTGTCAATAGTTGAGTGCTAATTTTCACAGAATCGTCACACTCCGGGGGATGCCTGAGATCGCTGGAAGGTCCTGCAGGAATTGCCGGGGAAGGCCTTGCGGCCCGTGTATCTATGGAAAAAGGCCGGCAGGAGCATCCGCTCCTGCCAGCCTCAAAAAACATCCGCGCCCTCTCCTCTGTCAGGCCAGAACTTCCTTCACAGCCTCTGCCAGCGCGGCATCCTTGCAGTTATTGAAAAAGTACTCAGCGAAGAATGCTCCGCCCAACGCTCCTTTCACCAGTTCCCTGTCCATCTCCCTCAGGATGTCCGGCATTGGCCGCATCGAGATTTTCCGGACCTCGTCCAGGATCTTCTTGTTGCGCTTCTCCGGTACCGCACGCTCCCTTGGATAGCCCTGGCCGCTCTCCTCGCAGAGGAGTTTCTCAAAGATATAGGTGAGATTCAGGTCTCCACCCCAGCCAAATCCCTTGGCAAAGGGAAGCGCGATGGCGTTTCCATCGTTGATCTGCGCAAAGGTGTAGGCATCCAGCGGATCCTCGATATGGCCGCAGATCACGCCCGGGAAGGAATTCAGAGCGAGCATGGCTCCCTCACCGGTGCCGCATCCCGTAACGACATAATCCACCGCACCGCTGTTCAGAAGGACGGCTGCGAGGATTCCATTCTGCACATAAGTGTGCTTCACAGGATCATCCGCTCCGAACATCCCAAAGTTGATGACTTCATGGCCCATGGGTTCCACGACTTTTTTCAGTGCCTCTAAGATGATGGCGTTCTTTGCTGCCTGGCTGTCCTCGTTGATCAGTGCAATCTTCATTACATGTCCCCCTTTTCTCTCTTCGTCCACTGAACCCCGACCGCGTCAGCGTTCCGGATCAGGCCTGATAACACCTGTCCATCTTATAACAGCCCTCAGGCTTGTACAAATCCTCGTAACTGTCCATTCAGCTCAGGAGAACGCCTGAACGGGAACATGTATCCATTTGATGCGCAGAAATCCAT
>CADBUA010000265.1 GCA_902797665.1 uncultured Lachnospiraceae bacterium
ACCTTCCTGTCAAACCTGATGGATTCACACTTCCGCTGAGAATGCTGCTTTCCGTTCTGCTTCATATGTTTCATGCCAATATAAAACCAATATAAAACAGTCAAAAAATATCAAGTCCGTTATTTGCTCATGTTTCTGCTTGCTGTTTGATATGTTGTTTTTCTATTTTGTTTATATTTCTCAATCTGTTACTTATCTGATCAAATTTTCTTTAAGCGCAACAAAATAAGGAGACGGCTATTCATTTAGCCGCCTCCTTTTACTAAGCGGATCAAATAATGGGGTTATATTTCTCTCCAGGCATCTGTTCTAAGCTCAAGCAGGAAGCAGATACCTGGCTTTTTCCCGGAAACACTCTCCTGGAATGCATAACGGATATTTGAATCCAGCCATGTGTCTGGTCAGAGCCAGGTTTTTTAGACTGATTCTTATGCTTCCGTCACTGCCTCAGTCTCTTCTGCCTGAACGATCCCTGCCGCGTCCTGAGCGGCATTCTCAATCTCCGCCTGCGCGAAGCCATCCGCCGACAGGTTCCGGTTATCCACAATGGTCTGCCAGATATCATTGGTCTCATAGCCCAGCACCCAGGCAGCTACACCGCCGAGGCTGTACTTCGGAACCATCTGTGCCTTCCGGGCAATGGAGCTGGCATCCTCTATCCAGATCCGGCAGAGTACGCCATCCTTCGCGGTCCACTCCGCGTAATTCTGTGTGGTATCTGCTCTCCAGACCGGGGTCACGTTCCAGCTCTCCAGTGTTGTTCTGACAGAGCCCATCGAGAGGATCTCGCTGGTGGTGACAGAGGATCCATCGTCAGCGGTGCCGGTGTACCAGATCCGGGTATAGAAGGGAATTCCGGTAATCAGCTTATTCGCGGGTACCCCCTGCATCAGGCACTCATTGATCCCTCTCTCCTCAAAGGCGAGGGAGGCAACACTTCCTGCCTCAGATCCCTTGTAATGCTCATCGTAGCCCATGTTGATCAGGTAGTCCGCGACAGTGGCCACTTCCCTGCGGTTCTGCCAGTTGTTAAAGTCATAGGGGCAAGCCAGGTCAACAGAGAACACCAGTCCATTCCTTCTGCAGGCGATGGAAAGCTCGCGGACGAACTGGACATAGGCAAGGGCATCTGCCTCCTCCATGTACTCGAAATCCAGGTTGATTCCATCAAGTCCCAGGACCTGCGCGTAATCGATGAGCTGACTGATGCAGTTTTTACGCGCCGCCGTAGAAGCAAGTACAGCGGAGGTATCCATATCACTCGAGAAGTCAGAGATCAAACCCCAGACCTTCAGGTCCACGTTGTGAGCGGATCTGACATAGTCGAGAGAACCGATCGAGCTGACATTTCCCTGATTGTCCTTCAGAGAGAACCAGGTCGGAGAGATCACATCTACGCCGCGCATGTTGGAGGTATCCGAGGAGAAGTTCTTGCTCCCCTCCTCCGTGGAGATGTTATGCCAAACCAGCGTGATCGGATTTTCTGCTGTCAGAGAAGGATACTCAATCTTCGCTTTTCCAGCTTCCACAAGCTCAGGCGCCGGGCTGCTCAGACGGTTCTTCTTCACATATCCGATAAAGCCATCCTTGGTCTGTACCTTGGTCCATTTATTCATTTCCTCGAGGACGAAGACCTTGTCACCCTTCTGGACATTTGTCAGGATCGGGCTCTTGATTCCTCCGAGGTACCTGACCGCGGCTTCCTTGACAGCGGAGGCTGTCAGGACTTCGCCCCACTCATTTCGAAGGAGCACATGCTTTGTCTCCTTCTCCCATCTGTAGGTCAGATCCGTATACAGCTCAAGGTAATCCAGGTTTACATACAGATCCATCGAATCATCCGGCCGGAGCAGGATGGTCTTCCCGAAGGAGCCCTCACTCACCGGATCGGTGGGAAGCACCCCATCGATAATGCTGTAGGAGCTGGAATTGATCGGAATCTCAAATTCCTGTGTCGCGGTAGTCAGAAGCATCCGCCCGTTGGCTGTATCCCAGTAAAAACGGGGATTCAGCTTTGACTGAACCAGGGAATACGGGATGTAGAGGCTTCCGCCCTTTTCCAGTGCCCGCTCCTCCAGGACCTGATCTCCGAGAACGATCGCTGCCTGATCCTCCGCCATCTCCCCGAAATACTGCTGAGTAGACATCTTCTTGTTGGTCGGGGTAAAGTGAATGATCAGGTAGAGGCATACGACAGCACAAACAGCCAGAATCACCCCTGCGATCAGGCGCGGATCCTGGCTCAAGCTGCGCTTTGGTGCCGGTTTCTTCCCTGTGCTCTTTCCCGTACCGGAACTTCTTTTCTTCAAACTCTTTTCTGGGTTATCTGGCATATCTTAACCTCACAAAAAGCCGCCCCCTGAGTCTTCAGGATTCGGCGCATCTACTACTCCTTCAGTTTATCTGATACAGAGTTCAGTATATCAATAGAATCTGGTTTCGTCGAGTGTGAAATTCCTTAATGTTCCGCCATTTTCCGCCTTTCAGGCCTTTCCCTCTCCTATTTGATCTGCCTGTCTCAGCCTCCTCCAGGTCGTATCGATCTCTGTATCTGCTGCTGCCTGCTTTCTCCTGTCTGGCACGCCCATCTTCCAGCGGGTGCTATCTTCTGTCAGCTGCACCCATCTTCCATCGGCCAGTTCAGTTCTCAGATTTCTATCACATAAAGCAAATGGCAAAGGCTCACCCAGACCATGAAGATTTGAAGATATGAAAAGTCCCAGTCCAGACCGCTTCCGCGGTCCGGACCGGGACCTGTGCTCTCACGCAAAGTCCTCCCTGATGGCGCTGCAATCATGCGTCAGGCATTTCTGACCTCTGTTTTCCAGATTTCGAAGCGTTTTCGGCTCTCAATGCTTTGACTCTCAATGCTTTGACTTTCAAGTTTTTTGAGCCGCCCCCATCTGTCGAGGCTTCTTGCCTTTCATGCCTTTCTGCCCCCGTCATCTGGAAGCCCCATCTTCAGCCGCATCTCTCGTCTCTCCAATCTGACCGCGCCTCTATCGTCTTTTTCTAAAGGTCTGCAGCGCGAAGAACACGAAAATACTCAATAGTTCCAGTCTGAGTACTGCATCACCTTTAATGACTGCTCGGAACTTCCCCCTGGGTCCATGCGTTCCCTTCCCTCCTTTCTCGCATCTCTCCTCCTGCTGCCGATACTGCCATCCCTGATCATTTCCAGGTTGACCCGGCAGATCCTGCCGCTTTCATCCCCATCGAAGTCCATCATGTAGCTGACATTTTCCTGAAAACACTGATCGGCGATGTCTACGGGATCCATATCCCTTCCCTGCAGGCTGATCCGGCATCCCAGGTCCGCGTACTGCTTGAGGGCAGCATAAAGACTGCGGGTTCTGGGCGAATAACTTGCTATATGCTCCACTTTTTTCCTTTCCATACATCTCTCCTCATAAGACTCCACTCCCCTCGGGTGTTTCGGCTTTTCTCGACCTGGAGGTATCTGTGATGTACCATTTTTCTCTTCTCCCCGGAATCACCCATCCTGTCTCGGTTGAGGCCGAATGAAACCCCATGCTGCGGAAGCTCATTCCGGAATCCGCCAAGGCTCAGCCTTAGAGGATTGGAGCTCCGATCATCCTTCCTGATCTTCCGCATGGAAGCTATGATAAGTCTATATGGTATCAATATGCAAGTATTTTTATGTTGCCTCAGTCATCTTGTTCAGACCGCACTTTCTATCTGGATATACAGCTGCCTTTTTCTCTCATTTTTCTGGCTTGCTTTCTTGCAGGTTGGGGATATTGCACAGAAGAGCAGGAGTCTATCCTGCATCTCATGGTTATATTGCCTGAATCTGATGATCTTTTCTCATCCGTGAAGTCCACTTCCGATGATACATATTTCGTAACTGTCCCGTCCGCTTTGGCCGCTTGTCGCCGGGCGAGGTCATACAGTTCAAAAGGAAAGGCCGGGTACACATGGGATTCGACGACAGGAGCCTGCGTGGCCTCATGCCTGAAGGAGCCTATGCTGGGCAGCTGCCATATCTCGAGATCCGCGGCTGACTGCCTTTTCTCTTCTGCCAGACTCGCTCAGTCCTGGTCAGGCTTTTGGGTATCGCTCGCATAG
>CADBUA010000266.1 GCA_902797665.1 uncultured Lachnospiraceae bacterium
ACGGAGACCGTGCAGAGTGGATCGAAACCAGCCAGCGTGCCTACGGGCATGAAAGCCAGTTCCGGTTATACAGGCGGATCGTGGGATGTCGACCCGGCAGAGAAGGATATCACAGAAGAAGCGACCTTCACTTATACCTTCACGGCTATCCCGACCTACACCGTGTCCTACAAAGTGGTCAATGGTACATGGTCGGATGACAGCACTGCAGACAAGACGGAGACCGTTGAAAGTGGATCTATACCAAAGGGTGTGCCAACCGGTATGAAGGCGTCCGAGGGCTATACGGGCGGAGAGTGGGATACAGACCCGACGGAAACGACCATCACTGGGGTACAGACGTTCGCTTATACCTTTACGGCGAAGGAACAGACTGAGGAGCCAGAAGAACAGAAGGAGTCTCATACAGAAGCTCCCAAGCCGACCCCAGCTCCGTCATACACACCGTCTCCTGAGCCTACGCCGTCTCCTGAGCCAACCTCAACCCCGGCACACGAGGAGACATCCACCCCGGTTCCTGGCACCAACACAACCCATGACGCATTTACCGGCGTTACGGAGTCGATTGAACCATCCACAAATGGGACAGCTGCAGTCACGAATGTGGAAAGCACCAATCCTAAAACACTGAGGCTCACCGGAACGGTCAACCACAATGGGACGAATTATCCCGTTTCAAGCTTTGCGACCAACAGTTTCCAGAATGTTGTGGCCAAGAAGATCGTCATTGATCTGAAGAAGAAAGAACAGTCAGCATCGTCTGAGAGAACTGTGTTCATGCCGCAGACCTTCAATGGGAGCGATGCAAAAGTGCTGAGCCTGAAGCTTGTCAGTGCGAATCAGGTCGGCTTCAAGAAGGGAGCTCTTGACGGATCTGATATTGAGAAGACCGCGGTGTATGGATTGACACAGTCAGAATTCAATAGAGTGAAGCAGAAGCTGAGAGTAGCCGGGTATAAAGGGAAGATTGTCTGGAAGAAGCCGAAAGCAGCGTGAAGATAGAAGCGTGAGAAGTGTGAGTTATAAAAGCTACACGAGATAGTAGATGGGAGTCGGTATTATGCCGGCTCCTGTTTCTGACATACAATGTTCAGATGGGCTGTATTTAGCCTTGACCACTATGGACCAGATCCTGAGCAATGGTGATTGTTTCCTCACCACTCTTTAAAGAAGGGCGCGCTCCGGCCCTCTGGAAAAACAGAGAACTGTCATGGATGAGATGGAAAGGCAGCTCAAGGACTATGCAGAGGGAAAGTGTGAGAAAAATCCTGTCCGGAATGTAGAGGTAAATGGACAGCGTATGCAGGTTCAGATTGTCATGAATGCAGGGGGACTCTCAGGAGACGAAAAATGGAGGAACTACACCATTAATGTAATCAAGGCTGCTTATGCCGATAGATTACTTACCTATGATGAGGTGCATGTTAAAAAAGTCTCGACAAACAAAGGACGTGCATCAGCAGCAAGGGAGAATGCAGAGAATCCTCTCCCGGATTTTTGCGAAGGAGGAATGTCGGCAGCTGTTCCGCACGGAATATAAGAAAAGGTATCCGAAGCTGAGGGCGGAGGAGATTGAGGAAATTGAGGAGATGCTGCCCCATGTCATCTTCATACAGTCGAGAGATCCACGCACCGATTATCGTATTCTGGAGGCTTCAATTGATAGAACGTTTGTCTGGGCAACCCCAACATCGTTCCCGACATTGAGAGTGACCAGAAGACGAATAAACTCCTTGAAAAGAAGCTGTTCAGCGCCTGCACGGGAGATGACCGCTACGCGAAGATGCAAAAGGCGAAGAATCAGATCTCCGGATATCTGTGGAGGATTGTCTATCAGGCGCGAAGGCGCTGGTGTATAGAAGAACTGTTCAACGTGCTGAAAAATGGAGACATGTAGGTGGAGAGGAGGAAGAAGCAGAAGAGTTACAGGGTTGTGAAGGCTCTGTTCTACATAGCATTGCTGTCCATGCTTCTGCTTGAGCTGTACAGGGCCTTTAACAAGTTCGCGGCCAGAGGACTGAAGCAGTGGAAAGTGATCTCCAGCTACCTTCTGTCGTCTTTCAGGCATGATGATATAAGGGAGGAGAAAGAATACATGGAGCGTCGGACCTGTATGAGGATACAGCTCGAATAGCATATGGTGGTACTGATCTGAGACGTTGACGGCTGCTGTTCTCCCGGATAACGCCACGGACAAGAGTGTAAAGTGGAGTGTCACAGAAGATGCTGTGACGCTGTATTCCGACGAGGCTTGTGAAAAACCGGTCGGTTCTGAAGCCACTGAAACCTTTACCGTATACGCCAGGGGCATTTCGGAGGACAGCGCCACCGTCACTGTCACCAGCAATGCGGACAGCACTAAGAGCGCGAGCTGCACACGAACGGTTACAGATTCCTCGGATGTGATCGCGGAGATTATGAGCGAGGTTTCGGCAAAGACCGGCAGCGGCATGACGTATACCGGAAATCCAATCCAGTTGATCAACAAGCCGCCAACGGCACTTCCGAATGGCTACACCATGAAATATGCTGTGAGCACTGAGAACAAGGCCCCGGCGGATGATAACCTGTATACCACATCCATCCCTACCGCCACCGACTCGAGACCCTACTATGTGTGGTACAAGGCAGTGGCCGGCAAGGGCGGAAAGGATTCCAGGCCCGTCGCGGTCAAGGTGGTCATCCGCAAAAAGCCGGTTACCGTCACGGCAAAGGTCCAGACCATCAAAGAAGGCAAGAGCATTGCGTCCGGAGTCAAACAGGTCACGCTGGACGGGGAGGTCAAGGGTCACACCCTTTCCTCCGTCTGGCTGAAGGCCGACGCCAAAAAGAAGACCATCACCCCCCGGCGCCGTTGTCATCAAAGACAAGGGCGGGAAGAAGGTGACCGGCAACTACAAGATCACCTACAAGAAGGGCAAACTGACCGTCCGGAAATCCATCAAGGTCAAGGTTACCTTGAAGGTGAAGCACGGGGCCTGGAATGACAGCAAGTCCAAGTCCAGGACCGTGACCCTGACGGAGTATGAAGGCGACAGCCTGAAGCTGGCCGCAAAACAGATCCCGGCGGTTGGAAACAAACCGGCCAAAGGATACAAGGCCGGCAGCTGGAACAAAAAGCCGGGGATAAAGACTTCTCTCAAGAAGAATACGACCTATACCTACACCTACGCAAAGAAACCGGAACCGAAACCGCAGGAGCCCACGAAGAAGGAGAAGGACAAGGCCGCTCTGGACGCAGGCTTTAAGGCGACCTGGAACGGAGCCGACGTCACCGTGGAATTCGGGAAGGTGTCCGGAGCCACAGCCTATGATGTGTACGCTTCCTACTGCGGGGAGAAATTTGCGCTTTATGATACGGTGAGTGGCGGAAAGGTCACCGTGAAAAAGCTGAAGGGGAGGAAGCTGGATGCTTCGAAAACCGTGAAGGTCTGCGTGGCCGCCAGGGATGGGAAGAAGCAGCTTGCCAGGACCATCACGGCCCATGGGGCAAGCCCGGCCAACAAGTACACCAACGCAAAACAGGTGGCCATTTCCGGGAAGCCCTTCAAAGTGGAGAAAGGAAAAACCATAAGGATCCGGGCGAAGCTGGTTCCGGTAAACGGGAAGAAACCGATCCTCCCAGACCATCATGTACCGCAGTTCCGCTATGCGACCGGCAACAGACATATTGCGACGGTTGACAAGAACGGAAAGGTGACAGGCAAGGGCAAGGGAACCTGCGCCATCTACGTCTATGCCGCAAACGGCATGGCGGCTCAGGCCACAGTAACAGTCAACTGATCTTACAACTGGTCAAGATGTCAGAGGCCAAAGACCCGTCTGACTTCGTCAGTCGGCCGCGCTTTCAGCGCTTCTGCCTGTGTCTGGCAACACATCGCCCCGGGAGCAGCATCCCGGGGTTTTGAATTTCGTGGCAGTGCGAAGCGGGAAACAATCCGTGAATCACTTTTGACTATGACTATTGGCGGGTAAAACGCAAAGAACCGGTACAGTCACCAACGTGCATGAGCTCGTGGACTTTCTGAACGAAAAGAGGGTGGCAGCACCCTCTTTTCTACGCTATAATACAGATAAGTATTGGATTTGGATTATTATGACAGGCGGTAGTTTCATATCCCATTTGATGGATTATGTTTCAGCAGGAGGGTGTGACAAATGAGGCGGGAAATTGGAACCGGGGTACAGGATTTTGAGAAACTGAGGGTCAACAACGGCTTTTACGTAGATAAAACGGATTTCATCAAGAATTGGTGGCAGGGAAACGATGATGTAACCCTGATCACCCGCCCCCGTCGTTTTGGCAAGACTCTGAATATGTCCACGCTGAACTGTTTTTTCTCCAATAAATACGCGAACCGCCCGGAGCTCTTTGAAGGCCTGAGGGTCTGGGAGGATCCGGACATGAGGCTGCAGCAGGGGAAATGGCCGGTGATCTTCCTTTCCTTCGCCGGGATCAAGGAAACGACCTATGCCAGCACGATGATCAAAATGAAGAAGGTGCTGGTGCAGCTGTTTTCCGCGCACCCGGAACTGTACCAGACGGATAAGCTGGACAAAAATGAGCAGATCGCGCGGGATCAGATCCGGGAGGAGATGAGAGACGAGGATGCTTCGATGTCCCTGAACCTGCTTACCACGCTGCTGGGAAAGATTCACGGAAAGAAAGTCCTGCTGTTTCTGGATGAATATGATACGCCGCTGCAGGAAGCATATATCCACGGATACTGGGATGATATGGTGGCTTTTACGAGGAGCATGTTCAACAACGCGTTTAAGACGAATCCCTTCCTGGAACGGGGGATCATGACAGGGATCACCCGGGTCAGCAAGGAGTCCATCTTCTTCGATCTGAACAATCTGGTGGTTGTAACCACAACGTCAAAGATGTATGCAGCCTCCTTCGGTTTTACAGAGGAAGAGGTTTTCACTGCACTGGATCAGCAGGGGTTTGGTGAGAAGGAAAAAGAAGAAGTAAAGACCTGGTATGATGGTTTTACCTTTGGCAGTGTGACAGACATATACAATCCATGGTCGATAACCAATTACCTGAATGAAGGCAGATTCGATACCTGGTGGGCGAATTCCAGCAGCAATTCCCTGATCGGAACGCTGCTCCGCACGGGGGAGCCGGAGATCAAGAGTCAGCTTGAAATCCTGCTGAAGGGCGGGGAGGTGACGGTGCCGGTGGATGAGCAGATCATCTATAACCAGCTGGATACGAATCCGAACGCGGTATGGAGCCTGCTGCTGGCAACGGGATACCTGAAAATCGTTCATATGATCTCAAAACTGGAGGCAGTCAGGACAGGGAAAAAGCCTTTGTACACCCTGACTCTGACAAATCTGGAAGTCCGTCTGATGTTTGAACAGATGGTTCAGGACTGGTTTGCCCAGACCGGAGGCCTGTCCAGATTCGCCAAAGCCATGCTGCGGGGGGATGTGGAGAGCATGGAGGAATATTTGAATGATATCATGCTGACATCCATGAGTTCCTTCGACGGCGGGAAGAACCCGGCCGTCAAGCTGCCGGAAAACTTCTATCACGGACTGGTGCTGGGGCTGCTGGCGGAAAACAGCCGGAATTATGTGATTACTTCCAACCGGGAAAGCGGCTACGGGCGGTATGACGTAGTGATGGAACCGAAAGATATCGGAAAAGCGGCGGCCATCATGGAATTCAAAGTCTTCAATGCCAGAAGGGGCGAGAAGACGCTGGAGGATACGGTTCAGAATGCCCTAAGGCAAATAGAAGAAAAACAATATGAGGCAGGACTTCTTGCCCGGGGCATTCCGGCTGAGAATATCCTGAAATACGGCTTCGCCTTCCAGGGTAAGGAATGCCTGATCCGGAAAAAGTGAGCAGACATTGCTGCCCACCGTCTTTTTTTGCGTGGGCCGGAAGTTCCGGCCCGGCTTTCTCCTGCCCGTGTCTGTCGGTTAAAAGTCCCGATCTGTCTCATTATCGTTCCGGCCTGACAACTATTTATCCGTGTTTGGCATGATTAAGTCCCAGCCTGTCTTCATTCTATCCCGCATTGTCTACAATATTCCCTGTTCTGCTTGCAAAAAGTCCCGATTTGTCTTAAATTGTACTTGACAAACGAACCGATTTAAACCGATTTAGAGGACTTGACAGCTATGCACAATAGAAATACGATCCAGAGCAGAGCATGGGCTAACTGCGTACTTTTTGCGCCTTGCGGCCTGGAGGCCGGTTGAAACGGGATATTACATACGTGATAGATGATGCGGGTGCAAGAATACCTGTCAAATAGATACCATGTAGATCCCAAATCAAATATTATTGCGCGAACCTGCTGTATTGGTTGAATTTATGCAATATATATGATATAATTAGTGCCGAAATCTTAGTCGACATGATTATTGAGA
>CADBUA010000267.1 GCA_902797665.1 uncultured Lachnospiraceae bacterium
ACTTCCAAAGTGTTGGGGCATTAGCGCAGTTGGGAGCGCGCTACATTCGCATTGTAGAGGTCGTGAGTTCGAATCTCATATGCTCCATAAAGAGTGTCGCAAGCCTTCGGGTGAGCGGCATTTTTTTGTATACGGAAAATCTGTATTGGATAGGAGAAAGTATGGCTGACCTATGGAATCGATTCCTGTATTCCCCGGTGCTGCCTCTCGGGGAGGATGGAAGACTTGTGACTGCGTCGAAGGAACACCTGGCTCTGGCGCGGAGAGCGGCGGGGGAGGGCATGGTCCTTCTGAAAAATGAGGATCAGGTGCTACCCCTGAAAAAGGGAAGCAAAGTGGCCCTTTTTGGCAAGGGAACAGCGGATTATGTGAAAGGCGGGGGCGGCAGCGGGGATGTGACGGTCCCCTACATTCGGAACCTGCATCAGGGGATGCGGATCAAGCAGGAGGAGGGCAAAGTCCAGATCCTGGAGAGTCTGGCGGAGTTCTATGAGAAGGAAGTGGAGCGGCAGTACCAGGCTGGCCAGGTCCCGGGCATGACGGTGGAAGTGGAAGTGCCGGAAGCTCTCTTCGAGGAGGCGAAGGCCTTCACAGACACGGCTGTCATTACAATCTGCCGCTTTTCCGGGGAAGGCTGGGACCGCAAGACGGTCGTCTCTGACGCTTACCAGCTCTCAGGGCAGGAACAGCAGATGTTCGACCTGTCGGCCCGCCTCTTCGAGAATGGAGATTTCTGCCTGACAAATCGGGAACAGCAGCTGGTGGACAAGGTGACAGCGGCCTTCTCCAAGGTGATCGTCGTCCTGAATATCGGCGGGACCATGGCCAGTTCCTGGTTCAAGGACAATGATAGAATTCAGGGGGCGCTTCTGGCCTATCAGGGCGGCATAGAGGGCGGCCTTGCCGCGGCGGATATCCTGGTCGGGGATGTCAATCCCTCCGGCCGTCTGACGGATACCTTCGCGAAGAGGCTGGAAGACTATCCCTCCTCCGAGGGCTTCCATGCCTCCGCGGACTACGTGGAATACACAGAGGATATCTATGTTGGCTATCGCTATTTTGAGACCATTCCCGGCGCAAAGGATAAGGTCTGCTACCCCTTCGGCTATGGCCTGTCCTACTCAGAGTTCGAGATGGAGAGCAGGGGGGCGGAAGTTTCAGATGGGAAGGTGCATCTGAATGTCTCAGTGGTCAACAGATCCGCGCGTCCCGGGAAGGAGGTCGCTGAGATCTATGCCAGACTCCCGCAGGGGAAGCTGGGCAAGCCGGCCCTGACCCTGGTCTCCTTCGGCAAGACAAAAGTATTGGGCCAGGGGGCTGAGGAGGAGCTGGACCTCACGTTCCCGCTTGAGAATCTCGCCTCCTACGACGATGAGGGGAAGGTGCAGAAGAGCGCCTGGGTCCTCGAGGAGGGGGAATATGAGCTGTATCTGGGCAGAAATGTCCGGGACCTTCAGAAAATCCCCTTTGACTTCACGCTGAGGGAAGCTATGGTGCTGGAACAGCTTTCGGAGAAATGCGTGCCGTATCAGCTTTCTAAACGCCTGAGGCCGGACGGAAGCTATGAGGAGCTGGAGACTTCGGAATACCCGGAGCGCATTCTCGGGCTGGATCCGATCCCGGATCTTGGAAATGAGTATCCGTCCCCGTCCTGCCCGGCGATCCCTTCTCACCATGTCTACGGCCCCAAGGCCGAGCAGGAGGAGAAGATTTCCCTGTCTGACGTCGCGGTCGGAAAGAAGACCCTGGACGAGTTCATGGAGACGCTCACGGACGAGGAACTGATTTCCCTGACGGGCGGGCAGGTCAACACAGGCGTCGCCAACACCTTTGGCTGGGGCAATCTTCCCGCGCATGGGGTCCCGAACGTGATGACTGCCGACGGCGGCGCAGGCTTCCGTGTGACCCCGGAGACAGGCGTAAAGGCGACCGCATGGCCCTGTGCCACGATGCTTGCGGCGACCTGGGACAAAAACCTTACCGAGGAGGTCGGCATCGCTCTGGGCCTGGAGGTGAAGGAGAACAACTGTGGCGTATGGCTTGGGCCCGCCATCAACATCCACAGAAGTCCGCTCTGCGGCCGGAACTTTGAATACTATTCGGAGGATCCGCTGATTGCCGGGACTCTGGCTTCTGCCGTGGTCCATGGCGTGCAGAGTCAGGGGATCGGTGTTTCCGTCAAGCACTTCTGCGTGAACAACAAGGAGACCAACCGCAAAAACAGCGACTCCCGCGTCTCTGAGCGGGCGCTTCGGGAGATCTACCTTCGGGCTTTTGAGCGGATCGTGAAGAAAGAGGCGCCGATGTCCCTCATGTCCTCCTATAACCTCCTGAATGGGACGCACACTTCGGAGAACCGGGATCTTCTGACCGGCATTCTCCGGGAAGAGTGGGGCTTTACCGGGGCGGTGACCACGGACTGGTGGACGACCGGAGAGCATTATAAAGAGCTTCTGGCCGGCAATGACATCAAGATGGCCGCAGGGTATCCGGAACGGGTGAAGGAAGCGGAAAACAGAGGCCTCATTACGAGGAGCGAC
>CADBUA010000268.1 GCA_902797665.1 uncultured Lachnospiraceae bacterium
AAGAGAGAAGAGGAGAGAAGAGAACAGGAGAGGACAGACAGGAGAGGCAGGAGAGGCAGCTGGAGCGAGATTCCCTTTGATGCCCCGGCATCCATGAATTGATCGGGAAGCGAGGGAAGATGTTCAGATACTCCGGATGATGCCATGAAGAGGCACGGAGGCCGGACTTTGAATGCGCTTTCTATACCGGGAAACATTTGAATCTGCCAGGTGTTTCACCGGTATATGCCCGCTCGCGCCAAGTTCGTCGCATATTCTCACGCTCGCGGGTATAAATGACGCCAGAGCAGCTTCTATGCTGCTCTGGTTTTTTGTGTCAACATCTTTCTTTCGGTTTTCCAGCTCTGCTTCAGCCTTTCTTCGGGTCTGCTTTTCCTGGTTCAGCCTTCCTTCCCTTCCTTTACCGCCGGTGCGATGGACAGAGACGGATCATGATAGGGGATCAGGGTGGCCTGGAAGGCGTGATAGAGATCCGGCTTGCCTGGCCAGACCGTATCGATCACTCTGTTCTTCTGGTCGAGCTGGTGGAACCAGGAGCCATGCACGTGATCCAGCACTTTCTCATCCAGATAGCGCAGGAACGCCGCATAGTTTTCCGCGTAGACCTTTTTTCCGGTCACCCGGTAAAGGACCGCGGCGGTGTTGATGGCTTCCGCCAGCGTCCAGTGCATCCGGTCATGAACGACCGGCTTTCCGTCCCAGTCTGTCGTATAGCAGATTCCGGGGGCTCCGTCCTGATTCCAGGCATCCGCGACAGCGCGGGAAAAGAGCGCTTCCGCGGCTTTGACATAGTGGAGGCAGTCCTCCCCCATCCCTTCAGAGGTCTTTTCCCCGTAGGTGGACAGCGCCCACTGAGTGATCAGCCGGGCCCACTCGATGCCATGGCCGGGAGTAGCCCCGTAGGGCTTGAACTGATCATCCGGCTTTTCCTTATTACAGTCCAGATCCATCTGCCAGTCTTTGTTGTAGTGCTCCGGGATCCTGAAGCTGTTGCTTTCCGCCCAGGCAATCACATGGTCGATGATCCTGCCAGCCCGCTTTCTCAGATCCTCCCGATGAAGGACATCCGCGGCGGCCAGAAAGCCCTCGACAGAATGCATGTTGGCATTCAGCCCCCGGTAGTCATCCAAGACCGTGAACGCTGTGTTCCAGGTGTCCCGGGAAAGGCCTTCCTCCTCACTCCAGAAGAAGCGGTCATAGATCTTCAGCGCATCCGAGAGAAGCTCCTCAGAGCCGGGTCTTCCTGCCAGGAAGCAGGAGGAGGCCGCCAGAATCACAAAGGCGTGGGCATAGCAGAGCTTATTGTCCATAGGGGTCCCATCCGGGCAGAGCCCTGTATAGTAGCCGCCGTTCTTCTCGTCGTGCATCTCTCCGGCAAGCCCCCGGAGGGCGGCATCTGCCAGGTCCCGGCTTCCCTCATCCCCCAGGAAAGTACCGATGGCATAGACATGGGCCATACGGGCCGTCTCATAGATCTCCCGGTTCCTGTCTGTCCAGGGCGTTCCATCTTCCCCGAGCCAGTAGGCAGATCCGCCGGGAGCGGGGAAGCGCCTGCCAAAGTCCAAAAGATCCTGGCGGATCTCTGAGAGGAAGGCTTTGTTTTCCTCCGTGTCAATGAGATACTTCCTGTTTTCTTCCATAGATCGATCCTCCTTCAGCAGCAGATATGACTTTGACCGGGTTTTTTCAGGATTCGCAGCTGCAAAGTCGTAAGCTCCTTTCCAGATTCCATAGGCTTCCCGGGACGATGCCAGGCGTTCTGCCTGTGGATCTGTTCTGGACTCAGCAGAGTTCCTTCTGCATTTCAGCCAGGCCTGTCTTTTGCTTTGGGTTGCCACGCTCGGCGCAAAGCGGACTGGACAGTTCCTGTTTTGTCTCTTCCTCTTATTCACCATGATACGGTTTTTCTGGATCAAGTGCCAGCTTGAATCGAATGGTCCTGATCTCAAAAGGCATCATCTGGAAGCGGAGTGACTGAGGGGAAATCCGGGAGATTTCTTCGTCTTCTCCATCTTCCGTCTCTTCTTCAAGGAGGTTCTGGAAGGCAGCCTTCTCGAAGGGGAGTCCAACATGGAGTACGACCTCTGTCCGCCGGTTCCAGCTTTCATAGAGGCGGACGATCATATCATCGTGATCTTCCGCCATCTTCACCGACTCGATCACGATATTCGGCTCTGTTACGGAGAGCAGGCTGAAGACCGGAGGAAGATTTCCGCCTTCGTTTTCCTTCAGGATACAGTCTGAGGGATTGTTCAGGGCGTAGGCCTGTTGAATGGTCCCCGCTTCCCGGAAGGAGCCCCTGTGGGGGAAGATGGAGTAGGTAAACGCATGCTGTTCCTTGTCCGCCTGGGGATTCGGATAGGTCGCGGATTTAAGCATGGAAAGCCCCACATCTGTTCCCCGGACAGAGACTCCGTACTTGCAGTCATTCAAAAAGCTGACGCCATAGCCGTCCTCCGACAGATCCAGCCACTTGTGATGACAGACTTCGAACTTCGCCTCATCCCAGGAGGTATTGTCATGGGTGGGCCTTTTTACATGTCCGTACTGAATTTCAAAGACCGCCTCATGGGTGTGGACATCCACCGGGAAATGATCCTTCAGGAAAAGCTTGTGCTCCTTCCAGTCGATGTGATTCAGAATGTCAATCCGCGGGATCTCTCTGTAGAGGACGATATCCTGGATGATCCGGCTTTTCAGATAAGTGCGCTCAATCCTCAGCATCCCCCGGACCGGTCCCTCCTCAAGGACCTGAATTTCACTTACATCATCGATCTCCCAGGACTTTTCCGTGTAGTAGTTGTTGAGATCCCAGGCATCATAATTGTGCGGTCGATCCTCATAGCTGATCAGCACATTTCCGGCATGGCCCTTTTTGAGGATCTCCCGGGCTGCCTTTTTGTCAAAGATGGAGGCAAACTGAGCCTTCTCGTTCAGTTCGATGGAAAAGAAATCATTTTCCAGGTGCCTTTCGGAGATCCGAATCGGACCCGAGCCTTGAAGGGAGCCTTTGCTTTGCTCTGCTTTTTCCTCCCTGTCAGTAGATACTGCCTGTGCCATAGCAGCCATTTTCGGCTCTGACGCGGCTTCAACGACTGACTTTGCGCCATCGGCCTCTATGAGCTCCAGAGATGTCCATCCCTTGGAGGGGAGGTTTTTTGCGGTAAAGAGGCAGTTCCCGTCCTTTAATCGTTGAAGCGGGATCAGCTGATCTCCCTGGCGGAGAGCCGGTTTTTTCAGGTTTTCTGCTCCCTTAGGAAGGGGGATGGTGAGAACTTCATTCGGCCAGGCACTGCCTGGGCAG
>CADBUA010000269.1 GCA_902797665.1 uncultured Lachnospiraceae bacterium
ATACAGAAAATATATAACCAGCCCTGAGAATCCTGATTGACAGGATCCAGGATGGAACTTGACAGTTTGCCGTTTTGAATGTCAGACATTATAATGAATTCGTGCTTCCTTCGGGGAGCTTTGACTGTGAAGGAGAAAGGGCATTGCAGGACACCTTTCTCCCGTTTTGTTTGTATGAAAGCTGTCTGCCCTGAGGCTGCCCTCTGAGCTTTCGGCATTTCTTCAATCCACGGGAGCGGAGGGGCGTTCTTTGCCTTTTTTACACCTGTTCAGTCTGAAGCTATGAGGGTACGAGGCAGGGCACAGGCTCCTGCGCCCGATCGTAACAGAAAAAGAATGGTACTGCCGCAAAAGGTTCTGCCTGAAGGGGCAGATTTTGCACATGCAGGAGAGCGGGGTCAGCGATGGATGAGAATGTAATTCGGCGGGTTTTGCCCCATAGTCTGGAGGCGGAACAGTCCGTGATCGGGTCGATGATCCTTGACACAGAGACGATTTCGGTGGCCGCGTCACTCCTGAAGCAGGAAGATTTCTATCAGAAGGCCTATGGTCTGTTGTTTCAGGCTGCAGTTGATCTGGACCGGGACGGACAGCCGGTGGATCCGGTGACCATCCGGAACCGGCTGAAAGAGCTGGACGCGCCGCCGGATCTTGGGGATGAGGAGACATTGGCTCAGATCGTGGCCTCTGTGCCGACTTCCACAAACATCCGGGAGTACTGTCAGATCGTCGCGGACAAATCCCAGCTCCGGAAAATGATCCGAACCATGGAGGGATTGACAGACGAATGCTACGGGGACCACGAACCGACCGAAGACCTGATGGGGAAAACGGAGGAACAGATCTTCAAAGTCCTCCAGAGAACCCGGAGCGAGGAATTTACGCCGATATCGGATGTGGTGCTGAAAGCGCTGGAGAAAATCTCCATGGCTGCCATGCAGAACTCCGCGGTGACGGGGCTGGCGACGGGATTCCCGGAGCTGGACCAGAAAACATCAGGATTTCAGCCTTCTGACCTGATCCTGATCGCGGCCAGGCCTTCCATGGGAAAGACCGCCTTCGCCCTGAATATCGCGGATCACATGGCTCTCCGCGAGGGAAAGAGCGTGGCCATCTTCAGCCTTGAGATGTCAAAGGAACAGCTGGTCAACCGTCTGTTCGCCCAGGAAGCCAGCGTTGACGCGATGAAGCTTCGGAATGGAAACCTGACCGACAGTGAGTGGGACAGCCTGGTGGCCGGGGCGGATGCCATCGGCAAGTCCAAAATGATCATCGATGACACCCCGGGCATCACTCCGGCGGAGCTGAGAAGCCGCTGCCGCCGATACAAACTGGAGCACGGCCTGGATATCATCATCATCGACTACCTGCAGCTCATGACCGGATCCGGGGGAAGAAAGACAGACTCCAGGCAGCAGGAGATCTCGGAAATCTCCCGTTCCCTCAAGGCCATAGCCAGGGAACTCCATGTACCGGTGGTCTCCCTTTCCCAGCTCTCCCGAGCGGTGGAGCAGAGGCCGGACCATAAACCGGTTCTATCAGATCTCCGTGAGTCCGGGGCCATCGAGCAGGACGCGGATGTTGTCATGTTTATCTACCGGGAAGACTACTACAACCATGACACGGAGCGAAAAGGGATCGCGGACGTCATCATAGCAAAACAAAGAAATGGCCCTCTGGCGGACATCGAACTGGCATGGCTGCCGGAGTATACGCGCTTTGCGCCGCTGATGCGCGCACCGGGCCAGGGGGGCATGCCTTGAACTACGTTTATATCCTCCGCTGTAAGGACGGCAGCTTCTATACCGGCTGGACCAACGACCTGAGCAGGCGGATCCAGGCCCACAACAGCGGAAAGGGAGCAAAATACACGAGAGCGCGCAGGCCGGTCACCCTTCTCTACCATGAGTGCTTCCAATCCCGAAAAGAGGCCATGAGCCGAGAGGCCGCCATCAAGCGCCTCTCAAGACAGGAGAAAGAAAAACTGATCGGCAGGGGGCTTGATGACAGATTCTCGTAACTGTCCATACAGCTTTGCGCAGCTGCTGCGAAAAGCGTAAAAATATAGAATGAAAGAAAAGGACAGGCGCGTATTGCATGCGACGACAGGAGCCTGCGCCCGTCCTCGTACCTGGACAGGAGCCTGCGCTTTTCCATCAGAGCCTGTCTGAGAATAGGAATGCCAGGATAGAGTCTGGTTATTTTGCGTCAGGGACTGATGATGTCGCTGTGCTCTGATGGAAGATCATCTGGTCAGATCATTCCGGAAAAGCTGGATGCCTGGAATCTGAAGCCGTAAAGAGTTCGGATCTTTTGCTCATCTAGATGCGTTCAGGTTCCGGATCAACAGAAAAAGACCGCACCGGAAGGTGCGGTCTTTTTGTATCGTCAGGATTCAGAACTCAGGGATTACTTCCCGAAGTAACGGTCATGCAGGCCCTTGAATGCCTTGCCGTGTCTGGCCTCGTCGCGTGCCATCTCATGAACGGTGTCATGGATCGCGTCGAGGTTCAGAGCCTTCGCTCTCTTGGCCAGGTCGGTCTTGCCAGAGGTCGCGCCGTTCTCTGCCTCAATGCGCATCTCAAGATTCTTCTTGGTGCTGCTGGTCAGAACTTCACCCAGAAGCTCCGCAAATCTGGAAGCATGGTCGGCTTCCTCAAAAGCAGCGATCTTGTAGTAGTCACCGATCTCCGGATAGCCTTCGCGGTAAGCCTGACGGGACATCGCAAGGTACATACCGACCTCGGAGCACTCGCCGACGAAGTTGGAACGGAGATCTTCCTTGATGTCATCCGGAGCATCGGATGCGACTCCGACTACATGCTCAGCTGCCCAGACAAGCTCTCCAGCCTGCTGTGTGAACTTCTCAGCTGGCGCCCCACATACCGGACATTTCTCGGGAGCAGCATCGCCCTCATAGACATACCCACATACATTACATACCCACTTTGCCATTACTTTATCTCCTTTAGTCTGGATGCGTGAAAATGGTGCACATGCTGTACTCAGTATCATAGGTGCGTCTGCCCCATCTTCCACTGGGAAACTGCCAAAACGGCAGGCTTCTGTCCCTGTTGAGACAAGTATAGTGTAGCAAAGGACAGGTTCCTTGTCAATCATAAAACTACTTCTCTGGACCTGTTTGTGATTTTCGTCACTTATTGTTTAATGCGGAAGAATGCGATGACCGCCCCTCTGGAGGAACAGGAAACAGTCAGCAAAAGAATATCTGAATGACATCAAAAGAACTCTAAGACGACCTTTTCAAGAACCTATATACCGTCATGATCTGGACAGTTTCTTAACATCTTGTAATAACTTGTAAAAAATGCTGGCAAGAAATTTTTAAGAAATCAGCCCTCTGACAGGATAGTGGAAATCCCATTCAATTGCGTATTTAGGCCGTTTTCAGGCAGTTCTCTTCAGATTCTTGAGAGAATCTCTTAAGGTTTTCTTCATAAATGAGCCTCCAGCGCTTGACATGGAAAAGGCAAGCTGTTACCATGTGGAAAGTTGAGTTGTAACAATTCTGTAACAAACTAGAGAGTTTGAAATATTTGAGCTTTGGGAGGCAGAGTTGATTTTGAACAAGATGAATCTGATGAAGGGATGGGCTGTCTGCCTGATGGCGGGGCTGTTCCTCACAATGAATACAGTTTTTGCCCAGGCGGATCTCGCCGGAACAACAGGCTATGCGGTTTGCAGTGATGGCCTCAACATCCACGCGAGTGTGGGTGGCGATGTGATCGCTTCACTGAACAATAATGATGCCGTCACGATTATCAGCGTAGACGAGTTTGGATGGTATAAGATCCAGGCAGGCGGAGTGACAGGATATGTCGCAGGACAGTACATCGCCTCCTCTCCAAGCTCCAGTGGAAGTTCGAGTTCGAGTTC
>CADBUA010000270.1 GCA_902797665.1 uncultured Lachnospiraceae bacterium
AAAATTAAATGTTATTCAAAGAATGACCATCCGGCATCAGGTCCAGTTGGCGCTCTGCCCCTTCTGCTTCAGAATGTAGGATGGATCCGGGGAGGAGACATGCCGGAAAATGGCTGTGTCAGTCTGTCCGCCAGCCTCAGCCCGGAGAGAGACACCCTCCCCGAGAGGGACCTGGAAGCGGAAGATCCTGTCCCCTGACATTTCCCCGATTTTCTTTTCGCCCGAATACAGGGTTACTCTTTTCTGGTTGGAGTAGATCTTGACCTCGAGCATCTCCTCCGTCCGGTTTTCAAAGCGCTTCGAGCAGATGTGGACGAAGGGGTCCTGAGACCAGTAGGCCTTATAGAGATAGAAGCTGTCCTTTTTTATCTTCCGGTCGAAAGTCACGAGACCCTTATGGTTCATGCCGGGTTCTCCTCCCTGATCCCGGGCGTCCGCCGCGAAATCGAACATGTTCCAGACGTAGCTGCACCACATCCAGGGATGCCTCGAAAAGCACTTGAGCATGAACTCATGGTAGAGAGCCTGATACTCCTCCGTCTGATCCCCACGCTTCGGCTTATTGGAATGAAGGTTTGGCATTCCTTCGGCTCCGTACTCGGAGAAGCCGAGCGGTCTCTTCGGGAAGACGAGGTGGAAGAAGCTGATCCAGAGATCATTCAGGAAGAAGCCCGGGACATACCAGCCGAGGTAAAGATTCCAGGCCACGGCGTCGGTGATGTGGGCTGAAGGGTTGAAGGGCCCGCACATGGCATAGCAGGCCAGGGTGGTCGGACGCGAGGGATCCATCTGGTGGCAGAGTTCGTTCAGCAGATGGTGGTTGTCCAGCATGTCCTTCCTGTCCTTCGTGGAGATCGTAATCTCGTTGGAGATGCCCCAGACACAGATCGAAGGGTGGTTGTAATTCTGGATAATCAACTCCTTCATCTGGGAGATCGTGTTCTCCCGGCCGTTCACCATGTGTTCGGAGATGTAGGGGATCTCTGCCCAGACCACGATTCCGTACTCGTCGCAGAGATCGTAGAAGAGCTGATCGTGCTGATAGTGGGCCAGGCGGATGGAGTTGGCGCCCAGTTCCCGGATCAGTTCAAAGTCCTCCCGGTGCATGGCCGGGCTGATGGCGCTGCCGATGCCTTTTCGGTCCTGATGGCGGGAGACGCCGTTGAGCGGATATTTCTTTCCGTTGAGAAAGAAGCCTTCCCTGCTGTCGATGCGAATCTCCCGGACCCCGAACTTCACGGAGATGCTGTCCACCACCTTCCCAGCCCTCTCCAGTGTTGCGTTCAGGGTGTAGCGGAAGGGTGATTTCACGCCTTCCCAGAGATGTACGTTCTTGATGGTCATGGGCGGAAGTTCGACTTCGAGCTTTCCGGAAGATCCTGGATCTGACCCGCCTTTCTCATCCACCTTCACGCGGACGGTCCTTGAAACCTTTTTTCCCTCCGGATCGCTGATATAGGCGGAGATTTCCCCGCCTCCCTGAATCCAGGAAGTGACGGAGACTTCCGCGTTCTTTCCGCTGATCTTCGGGCTGATCCGGATCCCGCTTCCACCGTATTTTCCACCGTCAAAGCGCCATCTTGGCATGATCTTCAGAAAGACCGGGCGGTAGATGCCGCCGTAAAACGTGAAATCTGCCTTCTGGGGATATACCCGGTCGTTGACGGAATTGTCCGCCCAGACCTCCAGGGTGTTTTCCCCCTCTTTCAGGGCATCTGTGATGTCCACACCAAAGCCGGAGTAGCCTCCGTCGTGGGCTGCGGTTTCCTCTCCGTTGAGGAAGACCTTCGCGCTCTCTGAAACGCCGTCAAACCAGAGGATGACCCGCTCCGAGTCAGGATCAAAGCCTGGGGCCTGGAAGCTTTTCCGATAGCTTCCAACGCCGCGCCAGTAGTCATTTCCCCCGTCCTGGCCGTCGACCGCGTTCCAGGTATGAGGGATGGCCACTGTTTCTTCGGGCCCGTCTCCCTTCCGGAAGAGCCAGCTGCCCTCCATGGGAATCGTTCTTCTCACACGCTCACCTCCATGTTTACAGATCGCAATGTCGTCTGAATTATATCTTCACACTTGCAGAAAACGCCGGCAAGAGCCCTTGTCCTATGCGGACAGGAAAACGTCATAAGCGGTCAAAAGAGATCAGGGATCAGAGATCAGGGATCAGGAACAAAAACCATAGGCAGGAGAAATGCGTTCATCAGAAGACTGATCAGAAGGCCGATGACGCGTGACGCCAGGCTGCTGGCAGTGCGCAGCACGGAAGCAAAGCTGAGAATCTTTCTGGACGGAAGCCGATGCATCAAAAAAGCGACCGTATGTGCAAAAATACGATCGCCAATATCTGTGCATATATCAATCTGGTGATATACAGTCAATGAAATCGGGCCGTCAGGCGGATACACTTTCCGGCAGGGGCAGGAGAATCTCCAGGGAAAAGACGTGGTCTGTCAGGTCGATGGTCATCCAGCCTCCGTACCTTTTCACGATGTTCCGGATGCTCTTCATGCCGAAGCCGTGATAGTCTTTGTTTCCCTTGGTCGTCAGCGGGAGGTTGTCCTCAAAGGAGAGACCGGAGAGATCTGTCGCGCAGCTGTTTCGGATCTCGATGGAGAGGAGGGCCCCTCTGGCGTAGATGGTCAGGTCGATCTGCCGCCCGATTTCCGCGTCCTCCGGGATCTTCTGCACCTCCTCGATGGAATTGTCGATGGCGTTGCCGAAGAGGGTGTAGAGATCGATGACATCCATAAAGGAGAGCCTTGCGCCGTCCGCCACAGCATTGATGCGGATGTTCTTGGCACTGCAGAGGAGGCTCTTGTCCGTGAGGATGGTATCCAGGACATCGGAACCGGTGTCCATGGCCGCATCGTAGATGCGGATGGAGTTTTCGATCTCGTCGAGATACTCCTTTTTCCGTCCGTCCTCAGACAGTTTCCGGAGCGCCCTTACCTGGTGCTTCAGGTCATGGCACTTGTGGTTGATCAGGGCGATGTTTTCCTGACTCAGGCGGTACTGCTCGGCCATCTGCCGGTTCAGAAGCTCCAGTGTGAGGACTTCCTTCTGAATGGCGCTGCTTCGGAACATCGTGTGGGAAAGATAGTGGATCACGATTGTGCAGAAGCTTGCCAGAAGCAGCAGGAGACTTTGCTCTGTCTCCCGGGAATCGCCGTACCAGAAGCGCACATACAGGGAGATCAGCTCCATCAGGAATGCGAGAACGATGGACATGACCGTCTGCCGGGGGCCGATCTGAAAGGTCTGTTTCACTGGCAGGGTCCTGGCCGGGTAGAAATGGAAAAAGACAGCCAGAAGAAGATCAAACAGAAACCAGGCACCGACAAAAAGAAGCGCGGAACGGTTGGATAACGCGTTTCCGGAGCGCCCAATGGACTGAAGTTCTCTCAAAAGGCTTTTGCTTCCATCCATTCGGACCAGGAGATGGCCAACTCCGGCTGTCCAGACCAGGTTCATAAACTCCCCCGTCATCAGGGCCCAGATCCCGGTGTAGAGGACGCCGGAGGCATGCTGGTCTGTCAGGAGGGCTGCCAGAAGGAGGATCAGGCAGAAGAGCATCCCATCAAAGAAGGCAAAGGAGAACAGACTTTCCCGGCCGACAAAAATCCCGGCCAGAGAGAGGAAGACGAGGAGGAGGAAGGAAAGGAGCATGCGCAAGGGAAAGTGCTCCCGGCGCCTCAGCGCCAGGCTGAGCGCCGTCAGGGAGGAGAAACAGCTGAAAACCTGTGCCAGAAGATAGATTCTGTCCATCATATCTCCTTCTAAAGATGCGGAAGTGTTTGGGAGCATCCAGGCTCTTTGATATGTTCCAAGTGCCTGGATGGGACTGAGTTGACATTTATCCCGGGAGCCATTAGGATTTGCCAGGTAGTTCATCGGAGTCTGTCCGCGCGCGGGGATAGAAGCATAGTCCGATCGAATCACAGAGAGCAAAGCAAAAAGGGCTGGGAGGGATCTTGGATGAATATCGCGATCGTGGAAGATGACGAGGAAACCAGAGCGGATCTTTCATCCTATATTGAGCGCTACGCCAAAGAGCAGGATTTTCCATGCGTGGTCTATCCTTATGCCACAGCTTCCCGCCTGCTCCAGTCCTTCAGAATGGACCTGGACATTATCCTCCTGGACATCGAGATGCCGGGGATGGACGGGATGACTGCCGCGGGAAAGATCCGGGAGATGGACACAAATGTGGTCCTGATGTTCGTCACCAACATGTCCCGCTACGCGATCCACGGCTACGCGGTCGGCGCTTTGGACTTTGTGCTGAAGCCCCTCACGTATGAGTCCTTCCGAAACCACTTCCGGCGGGCTGTGCTGCGCGCGGATCAGAGAAAGAAAGAGGAGATCCTCATCCGCCTGGAGGGCGGAGCCAGGAAGCTGGATGTTCGATCCATCCACTACATCGATGTGGAAGGCCACATGCTCCACTACCACACCAGCGAGGGAGAATTCTCCGCGCGGGGAAGCCTGAAGTCCGTGAGGGAGGAACTCGCAAAATACCATTTCGCCAAGTGCAGCCAGTGGTACCTGGTCAACCTCCGCTCTGTGGAAAAGATCGGCCGCGACACGGTGACAGTCGCCGGGAAGGATCTGGAGATGAGCCGCCGGGCAAAGGCGGAGTTTCTCGACGCCCTCACCCGTTACATGTCCCAGGCCTGAGCGGGTCCTTTTATACCCGCAAGCGTGAGAATCTGCGACAAACTATCGCGAGCGGGCAAATACCGGTGAAACAAACTGGCAAATTCGAATGCTTCCCGCTATAACGATTGCCGACAGAATGGGAGAGCGCTCTGCGCTCTCCCGAATGGTCCCGGGGGATCCCGGGGCTTTTTTTGCTTAGCTGTTCAGTGAAGCGACCAGTTCCACAAGGGAAGCCATGCTGATGTCTTTACTGAAGCCAAGGAGGGAGCGGAGCGGCAGACCCTCCATCATGGCCATGGTCATCTCGTCCGAGATGGCCTCCGAGGCGCTGTCGCTGTTTCCACCGCCAAAGACATTCTGCATCTGGGACAGAATAGCCTGTCCTCTCGGATCTGACATCAGCTTTCCGAGCGGGGTATTCAGCGTGTAGGTGTATGGCAGAGCTTTCTCCCCGCTGACGGCGACCTTCTCCGAGAGGAGGACTGTGGCGGCATCCTGGCAGATCTCCACCGTGTAGTCTCCGGATTCGACGAACCAGTCATGAAGCTGTGTGTTCCAGTAGGCGAAGGCCCGGGCATTCAGGGAGAAGGTCACAGTCCGGCTCTCACCCGGATTCAGGGGGATCTTGTCAAAGGCACGAAGTTCCCGGACAGGACGGAAGATGCCGTTCGGCTCTCTCTCCGGCGGGGCGATATAAAGCTGCACGACTTCTTTTCCGGGAACAGATCCGATGTTGGTCACGTCCACGGAGACGGTCAGCTCCCCGGATTCCGAAAACGATCCGTCAGACAGGCGGAGATTCCCGTAGGCAAACTTTGTGTAGGACAGGCCATAGCCGAAGGGGAAGAGCACCGGCATGTTTTTGCTGCTGTAGTAGCGGTATCCGACAAAGACCCCCTCCGAGAAGGAGACTTCCTCGTTCTCTCCGCCAAAGGTGAGATAGCAGGGGGTGTCCTCAAGGTGGAATGGGAAGGTCTCAGCCAGGCGGCCGCTCGGGTTGGCCAGACCAAAGAGGATTCTGGCTTCCGCACGCCCCACAGCCTGCCCGCCCAGGTAGGCTTCCAGTACAGCTTTCACCTTGCCGATCCAGGGCATCTCGATGGCGCTGCCGTTGTGAAGCACAACGATGGTGTTGGGGTTGGCCGCCGCGACGCGCTCGATCAGGACATTCTGCCCTTCCGGCATACGAAGGTGCTTCCGGTCGTAGCCCTCGGACTCATAGCTGTCCGGAAGGCCGGCAAAGATGACGGCGTAGTCCGCCTTCTTCGCGATCTCCACAGCCTCCTCAATCAAAGCTTCATTGATCTCATCCTTGCTGTCATCAAAGCCCCTGGCATAGCTGATCTCCGCCTCAGGCACGACCGACGAGGCAGCTTCCAGGGCCGATTCGGTCCTGAAGCAGTTGATGTGGGAGCTGCCGCCGCCCTGGAAGCGCGGCTTTTCCGCGTACTGACCGATGAAGGCAGCCTTCGCGTTTTTGGCGAGCGGAAGAATCCCATCCTCGTTCTTCAAAAGCACGCAGCAGTTCTCTGCGGCTTCCGCGGCGAGGTCATGGTCTTTCTCATATTCAAACGCAGCGTCCACCTTGTGCTCGGCATAGCGGAAGATCACATCCAGAATCCGGTATACTGCCTGATCCAGGACCTTCTCATCGAGTGTTCCATCCTTTACAGCATCGATAATCTTCTGCGTCTGGCCGCCAGGCCCCGGCATTTCCAGGTCACATCCGGCCTGAAGGGCCCAGACTTTCTCATCCATGGCGCCCCAGTCGGTCATCACATAGCCGTCAAAGCCCCAGTCGTCCCGGAGGATGTCGGTCAGAAGATCTTTGCTCTCGCAGGCGAAGGTGCCGTTGATGCGGTTGTAGGAGTTCATGATGGTCCAGGGATGGCCCTTTTTCACAGCGGTCTCAAAGTTTGCGAGGTAGATCTCCCGGTAGGCACGCTCATCGACATTGGAAGAGGATGTCATGCGGTGATACTCCTGGCTGTTGACCGCGAAGTGCTTGGGGCTGGTGCCCACGTGCTGGCTCTGGATGCCTGTAATCTCGGCGGCTGCCAGCTCACCCGCCAGGAGCGGATCCTCGGAGAGATACTCAAAGTTTCGGCCGCAGAGTGGGCTCCTCTTGATGTTCATGGCCGGTCCCAGGACGACGGAAACGCCCACTGCCTGGGCCTCCTGCCCGAGGGTCTGCCCTACGCGGCAGAGGAGCTCCCGGTCAAAGGAGGAGGCAGCGGCGCATCCTGCCGGGAAACAGACTGCCTTGATCGAGTCATTGATGCCGAGGTTGTCCTGATCCCCGGCCTGGGTTCTCAGGCCGTGAGGGCCGTCGGACACCATCACTTCAGGGATTCCGAGTTCCGGTTTTGAATAAAGCCTCCAGAAATCCTTTCCGGAGCAGAATTTCGCCTTGTCCTCCAGGCTCATCTGCCCGATGAGTTCCATGATTTTCGCTTTTTCCAATTGTTAACCTCCTTGATTTCTGACTTGTTTAACAAAGCTTTCCATATTATAACGTGATTCAGTCCGCCTTGGCACCCCTGGCCGAAAAAAGATTGGGTGCTGTCCAGCCATAAAGAAACGGGGACCAGTGGAAAATGGAATTGTTAACCTGACTTTCAATCGGGTTGACAATCGGGAGGGGGGATCCTATACTCGCCTTTGTCCGGGACAGAATGTGCGATTGGAAAATAGAGAGAAAGCCATTCTGAATGAAACTTATATATATTTTTGCACAATCGGACAGAGGAGGAAAGAGCAGATTTATGAGAAAACTGACCGTCAGAGAGCTTTGTATCATTGGATTGTTTGCCGCAGTCATCTCGGTGCTTTCCCAGATCAGCATCCCACTGCCGGGAGGCGTACCGATGACCCTGCAGACTTTTATCATTCCAGTAGTCGCTGTTGTATCGGGCCCCCTGCTGGGGACGCTCAGCACCTGCCTTTATCTGTTGCTTGGGGCTGTCGGCCTTCCGGTCTTCGCTGGATTTACGGGAGGATTCGGCATCGTGCTGGGCATGACAGGAGGTTTTCTCCTCTCCTTCCCCTTCCTGGCTTTGATGGCGGGCTGGGGGGACGTCTGCGGCACAAAGGCAGCAGAATCAGCCGGGAAGCTGCTGTACTATCTGACACTGATTCTTTTCCTGATTGCTGCTGCGGCTGTCAATTATACAATAGGCGTGCTCTGGTTCATGATGGTGACGGGGAGTGATGCGGGGACAGCGTTCGCTTTGGCTGCCGCGCCTTTCCTGCCGATGGAGGCCATCAAGATCGGCCTTTGCGCCGCCCTGAGCCCGCTTTTGAAGAAGGCTCTCGTCAGGGCAAGAGTCCTGGTCCCGACAAGAGCCTGCGCCTGAGGCTGGCCTGCTGGAAAGGGAGGAAAGCAAATGAAGCAGACAGATAGCCCGGCAAGGGAGGACAGAGAACTGTCGCTTTCACAGAGACCGATCCGTCTTCGGGCCCACCATCTCCTCTGCCTTCAGGCATACCGGGGAAGAGGCTACAGCCCCCGCTTTGTGCTGGGGATGAACCGTGTCAGCAAAGCGCTGCGGGAGGATCCGCGTCGGATGATTGAGATCAGCTCAGGCTGTGACGATCTCTGCCAAAACTGCCCCCACAGGAGAGAGGGAGAGGATGGCCGTCATGTCTGCCGGGATGATCAGAAGGTCCTGGGATTTGACAGAGCCGTTCTGGAGCTCTCCGGCTTCTCTGAAGGAGACACAAAGCCCTACCAGGACGTGATTTTCAGGCTGAACACAGCGCTTACGCCGGACCGCCTCAAAGAGATCTGCGGCAGCTGCTCCTGGTATGAGACGGCCGCGTGCGCGGAGAAGATCTGCCGGAGCGAATAAAATAGAATAATAGAATGACAGGACAGAATAATAAATAGAATAAAAGAAGTGGCAAAAGAGTAAAAAATAAAGCAATAAATATAAAAGTAAAGAGAAAAAATAAAATAATAGAGGGATAAAATAATAAAAGAATGAAAGGATGAAATAATAAAAGAATAAAAGGATGAAAGAATAAAGGAACGCATCCGGATGCTTCCATGCAGATCTCTGTGTCCTTCTGGCCGATAGAAGCGCGTGTGATCCTGCTTTCCTGATTCATGATTTCATGATTTCTTTCCATCCGATCCGACTATGCAAAAAGCCCTGCCTGCTCTCTGGCTGATGGAGCGGGCGGGGCTTTTCTGCGCTGGATACCGCTGGACGGTCAGAAATGTTCTGCCCGGAAAGTGTTTCGAAACTGCCTCAGGGTATAGCCGGTCTCCTCCTTGAAACGGGCGCCCAGATGGCTCTGGGAGGAGAAGCCGAGATAGGCGGCGATCTCCAGGAAGGAGGAGTCCGAGTAAATCAGCATGTTTTTGCAGCGGGAGATTTTTTCACGGAGGATGTATCTGGGCAGGGAGATCCCTTCTTCTCTGCGGAAGAGAGCGGATAGGTAGTTGGCGTTCAGGCCAAGGGAATCCGCGATCTCCTGGACGGAGATCGGACTGTGCAGGTGGGAGTAAATGTAATTCTTACAGGAGGCTACGTGGGGATTGCCGCTCCCATGCTCCTGGCCTTTCTGCATCTTCCGGATTCCCGCTACGATCTCGGTATACTGGATCTCCATGGACCGCATCATGTGGGTGATCATGGAGACATCCGTCATCTCCTCGAAAAGCTGGATATAGCTGTCGCTGAGAGAGAAAGCCGCCTCATAGGACATGCCGCCCCGGATGGCGGAGCGGGAAGCCAGGGTTGTGTTGACGATGGCCAGGTTTTTTGCCTGGCGGAGCGGGTCTTTGGCCAGGGTTCCGACCTGCCCTGTGTACTCCTCTGAGATCGAGCGCATCAGGGCATCCAGGTTTCCCTCCGAAATGGCGGCCTGCTCCCGGATCTCCTGATCGTAGGGATTGTGCTTCAGCCCGCCCTCACTGGCCTGAAACTGCGTCTGGTGCAGGTGACGGGTGAGGCGCTCCATCACGGAAGGGTCCAGAGCGTTTTCCCGGTAGAAGTCAAACTCGGAGATCGGATCAGGGTGAAAGAGGTTGTGGGTGGTCAGAAGGAGCTTTTCATATGTAATAGAAGGAATCCGCACCAGGGTTCTCTGGGGATCTTCTGTGAGTGGGATTCCTGTGAGCTTCTTCCGGACCGGCAGATCGCCGGGTGGAAGGTTGGGTCCGATGATGAGATAGCCGTCCTTGAGTGAGACCACGGAAAAGAGGAGAAGGCCATTGACAAGCACCATGGTGGGAAGCTCAGAGTCCACCTGGGAGAGGAGCTCTCCGGGAAAGGCATTCGGCATCAGCAAGGGATTTCTGAGATCCTGGCGGACTGACCAGGTGTCCAGAGGATGCATTTCTCTGTCATAGCGCTTTACGATGGCTTTGGTCGCATGGGACAGGTAACTGAAAAAGGCTCCTTCGTTCATGATCTGGGCTCCTTTTGACTGGATGCGCATGAATAGCTCTGAGGATTCTGACCGAGACCCCTCCTGGCGCGGCATTCTGTGCCAGGAGGGACCTGAGAATCCTATCAGTAATCTGAGATTTCTGTCAAAACTGTTCAGGAAGCATAAACTTCACAGCTTAAAAGACACTCAGAAGCAGGACAGGGCTTTGGAGACGAGTGAATCAGGTTCTGACTTTTTCGGCAAAGTCAATAAAAATGGGGATGGAAAACTGGGAAGGGAAAGAGGAGAGACCAGGGCCTTGAAAAAGGAAAAACATGAGATATCTGTCAGAAAAATGGGAAAAATGATAAAATCGCCCATAATGAAATGGGATTTATGACAGATAACTGGGATATCTGATAGAAATGGATTCTGAAAAACTATATCATAGAGCTATCCTCAGAAAAGGATTCAGAGCCGGTTTTATTGTGATAATGCACAAAATGTCAGCGGCATTTTTACCGTTTTTTATGATTCCGCTGATTGCGGCAGGCTCTGTTCCTTTACTATAATATGCTTCAGACTTGTTTAAAGAAGAAGCATCCGGAATGAGTTGTCCGGTGCGTCTGGACAGAGGACGGACAGAGGACGGATATAGGACAGATAGAGGAAAAGCAAAGGAAAAGCAAAGGAAAAGCAAAGATTTGAAAGGAGGATTCATGAAAAACGGCAGAGAAAGAGGAAGAAAGGAGGGCTTCCGTGAGGAATGGAAGAAGAACAAACCACTCTTCATTATGGCAGCCCCGGCGTTCATCTTCGCGATTGTGTTTTTGTACATTCCGATGGTCGGCCTGATCATTGCCTTCAAGAACTACCGCTATGATCTGGGCGTCTTTGGATCGGCCTTCAATGGCGTTGACAACTTCAGGTTCCTGTTTTCGTCCGGAACCGGCTGGCTGATTACCCGCAATACCATCCTGTACAATATCCTGAACATGGTGACTTCACAGCTCCTCGCTGTTCTGATCGCCATCTTCATCTCGGAGATCAACAAAAAGATTTTCAAGAAGGTGACACAGTCCCTGATTCTTCTTCCTTACTTCATCTCCTGGGTTGTCGTCGGCGTCTTCGTCTACAACCTCTTCAACTATGAGACCGGTTTCATCCCCTCGATCGTGGCTGCTTTCGGTGGAGAGAAGCCCAACTTTTACGGGATGCCCGGCGCCTGGCCCTGGATCATCTGCCTTTTCAACTCATGGAAGTGGACCGGTTACAATTCTGTCATCTACATCGCGGCCATCACCGGTGTGGATTCCGGTATCTATGAAGCGGCGGCCATCGACGGCGCAAACATGTTCCAGAGGATCTGGAACATCACCCTTCCCTCGGTCAGGCCCACCATCATCACCATGCTGCTTCTGCAGGTCGGCCGGATTCTGCGTGGAGATTTCGAGATGTTCTACCAGATCGTCGGCAATAACGGACAGCTCTACAACATGACCGATGTCATTGACACCTACGTGTTCCGCTCCCTTCTGACCAGCTCGAACATCGGCATGACAGCCGCGGCAGCTTTCTATCAGTCTGTCCTCTGCTTTGTGATCATCATGCTGGTCAACACCATCGTCAAGCACATCGACGCGGATTACGCCCTGTTCTGAGGAAGGAGAGAAGATCATGGAAAACAGCAAAAAGATCAAACTGAGTACTTCCTCGAAGGCCTTCTATGTGATTGCCTACGTGATGGTCACCCTGATGGCACTGGTCTGTATTCTGCCTTTTATCATGCTGATCTCGGGGTCCTTTACGAGTGAGCAGTTCCTCCGCTTCAATGGTCTGGGCCTTTTCCCGGGAGAGTTCTCAACGGAAGCCTACGGCATCATTTTCAAGACCCCGGAAAAGATCATCCGGGCTTATGGGGTTTCGATTTTTATTACGGTGGTCGGTACCTTCCTGGGCCTCTTCCTGACGACGATGACCGCTTATGTCATCTCCCGGAAGGACTTCAAGTACAGGAATGCCCTGTCCTTTTTCTTCTATTTCACGACCCTTTTCAACGGCGGAATGGTCAGCACCTATATCTACTACATCCGCTACCTGCATCTGAAGGACAACCTTCTGGCCCTGATCATCCCGGGCATGTTCAACGTGTTCTACCTCCTGATCATGAGGACCTTCGTGCAGACGGTTCCCACGGAGCTGATTGAGTCCGGTAAGCTGGACGGCGCAGGAGAGTACAGGATCTTCTTCTCCATCGTTCTGCCGCTCCTGAAGCCGGGCCTTGCGACCATCGGTCTTTTCCTGGCTCTGGGTTACTGGAACGATTGGTACAATGCCATGCTGTACATGAACACGGAGGCCTTCTATCCCCTCCAGTACATGCTCTACAGCATTCAGCAGCAGACCCAGGCACTGGCTCAGATTGCCTCGAAGGCGGGCATTACGGTGGCAAACCTGCCGTCGACTTCCCTCAAACTGGCCATGGCGGTGGTGGCGACCGGTCCGATCGTCATCCTCTACCCCTTCGTCCAGAAGTACTTTGTCAAAGGTATCACGGTCGGTTCTGTCAAGGGCTGATCCTGGAACTATAGTCACTGTCAACCCCAAGCAACGCAATACACAGATGTAAAAAGGAGAGAGAAAGATGAAAGGAACCCTGAAGAAAGTGCTGGCACTGGCGCTGGCATCCGTCATGACCATCGGCCTTGGCGCGGTGGCGCACGCAGCAGACCTGGACACTTCCGAGGAAGTGGAACTGACCATGTATGTTGTCTCCGACCGCCCCGCGGGTCAGGATGTCGTCGACGAGAACCTGAATGCCCTCCTCAAGGAGAAACTCAACTGCAGCCTGAAAGTGAACTGGATCGGCTGGGCGGAGTACGCCAACAAGTATCCGCTCCTGTTCTCCTCCGGTGAGTCCTTCGATCTGGCTTACTGCGCGACCTGGCTGAATTTCGCCTCCCTGGCGCAGAAGGGCGCTTTCATGTCAGTGGATGAGCTCTGGCCGACTTACGCACCGAAGAACTTTGAGGCAGCCACAGAGAGCGCCAAGAAGCAGGCAACCATCGACGGCACCATGTACTGCGTGCCGACTCTTCTGGCCACTTATAATGCCTATGGCCCGATCTATCGCCAGGATCTGATTGAGGAAGCCGGGATCGATCCGGATATGAGCACCTGGGAAGGCATGGAAGAATATCTGGATGCCGTCAAGGCAAACCATCCGGAGATGGACGGCTATGATGTCTATTCTGCACAGCCGGAAATCATCATGACCTGGATGCAGAGTAAGGGCTTTAACTGGATTGAGAAGGGCCTTCCCTTCATGTTTATCGATCCGACCGAGGAAAATCCGAAGGTCTTCACCTACGCGGACTATGATGGCGTCAAGGAAGCCCTTGAGATGACCGCCCGCTGGAATGAGAAGGGTTTCTGGTCCAAGAGCGCGCTGGCAGATACCGATACCACGAAGACGCAGAATGGCAAGGCCGCGATGAGAATCCACAACATTGATACGCCTGCCGGTTATGCCGCGGCTCCGGTGGATCCCTCCTTCGAGTTCAGATTCCAGAACGTTGTCAAGAACGTTGCCCATCTGCCGTTCACACAGGACTGCATGGTCATCTCCAACACCGCGAAGAATCCGGAACGCGCCATGGCATTCTGGGATCTTCTGACCTCCGATCAGGAAGTTTATGATGCCTTCTACTATGGTGTGCTGGGCGAGACCTACACTCTGAACGATGAGGGACAGTTCCAGATCACGGATGTCAACCTCTATAACACCTCCGCTATGTGGGCGGCCCGCACGACTGAGCTGAACCGCAACCAGATGGGAACACCCGACTGGTACAACGAGATGAGAGCTGGCTATGAAGATCAGATCGCTGAGAACGACGCGGCTGAGAAGTATACCTCCTTTGTCTTTGACCAGTCCTCTATTGAGACGCAGGTCGCCAACGTTCTGAACGTTCAGCAGCAGTACTGGTGGCCGATGGAGCTTGGCTTCACAGACTACAATACCGCTTATGACGAGTACTGCAAGAAGATGGAAGCAGCCGGCCTTCAGGATATCGTGGACGAGGCGCAGAGACAGCTCGACGAGTATGTCAAGACGCTTGAATGATATAGCGGTGAAACACCTGGCAGATTCGAATGGTTCCCGGTATAAAAGCCTGTGATCGTTCGCGTGACGGCTGACAGGGAACTGACCACTTTTGGTCTTTGAAAAGCCATATCCCGACAATTGATTATGCCAAGGCACCGGAGAAATCCGGTGCCTTTTCTGGAGGTAATGAAATGTATATCAAAGGTGTCAACCTTGGAAACTGGCTTGTCCTGGAAAAGTGGATGAGTCCGGGTCTTTTCAGTGGAACCTCGGCGGAAGATGAGTATTATCTCCCGACTCAGCTCAGCCCGGAGGCCTACGAGGCCCGCATACAGATACACAGAAGCGAGTACATCACGGAGCGCGATTTCGCCCAGATCAAAAGCTTCGGCCTTGACACGGTCAGAATCCCGGTGCCTTACTTCATTTTCGGGGACCGTGCGCCTTTCATCGGCTGTATCCGGGAGCTGGATTCGGCCTTTGCCTGGGCGGAGAAGTATGGACTCAGGATCCTGATTGACCTTCACACTGCCCCCATGTCCCAGAACGGCTTCGACAATGGCGGCATCTCTGGCGTCTGCAAGTGGAGCCAGATGCCGGAAGAGGTGGACTTCGTTCTGAATGTTCTGGAGAAGCTGGCAGAGCGCTACGGGCAGCGGGAGGGGCTCTTTGGGATCACGCCCATCAATGAACCGATCACAGATCCTGTCTGGAGCGCTATGAATGTTCAGGAGCGCTATAAACCCGTCGATCCAAAGCTGGCGGAAGGGTCCGCCCCCAACAGCATGGACTTTCTCCTGGCTTTCTATGAAAAAGCGTATGAGAGAATCCGGAGACACATCCGGAAGGACAGATATGTGGTCTTCCACGATGCCTTCCGCCTGGACGCCTGGAAAGATTTCCTCAGCAGGCCGGAGCTTCAGAATGTCATTCTGGACACGCACCAGTACCTGATGATGGCGGAGATGTACGGCTGTGAGCAGACGTTGGAGGGCTATGAGAAGTTTATCAAGGAGAGGATCGAGGCGCCTCTGCGGGAGGTTCAGGCATATTGCCCGGTGATTGTCGGAGAGTGGTGCCTCTTCAATTCCCTCTGTGTCGGTGTGGACACCAGGGGCGGACAGACTTCCCTGAATGGTGTGGATCTCTCCATCGGGCGGAAGGAAGTTTCAGCGGAGGAGAAGAAGCGGATCTACCGGGCACTGGGGAAGGCTCAGCTTTCTGCCTTCAAGGAGGGGAGCGGCTTCTTCTACTGGAACTACAAGCTCCTTCTGAATACGGTAGAGGGGGATGACTGGAAAGGCTGGGACTGCTGGGATCTTGGGAAGTGTTTTTCTGAGGGATGGTTCCCCGCTGAGGAGATGTGAGGAGATCTGAGGAGATATGAGAGGGAAGAAAATCACAAGCTGGCCGTTCCGCGGCCAGGCCATAACGGAGGAAGCTCCTTTTTCGCTCCGCCCCGAAATGCCGGATGAGCGTCTGGTGGAGTCAAATGTGATCGACCTCTACCCGGACTTTGAGGGAAACGCGAGCTCATCTGCGGGAACTGGATCCGCCATAGAAGGCTTCGGCGGAGCCATGACAGAGACCTCCGCCTATCTTTTGATGATGATGGAGCCTGAGGTTCGGAGAAAGGCCTTGAGGGATCTCTTTTCCAGGGATGGGCTTCACTTTTCCTTTATCCGGGTCTCCATCGACAGCTGCGACTACTCCCTGAGCGAGTACCAGGCAGTGGAGGATGTGCTCTCTGACCCGGACCTTCTGACCTTCTCCATCGACCGGGACCGGCGCTATGTGATTCCGGCCCTGAAGGAGGCGATGGCGATAGCTGAGGAGAATGGGACCTCGCTCCAGGTGCTTTTGAGCCCCTGGTCTCCACCCTGGCAGTGGAAGACTGCGCCGGCAGTCCGAAAAAACGATGACGCGGTCTACGGCGGTCTTCCGGGAGGCGCGGCGCCGGACTCTGAAAAGCCCCAGCGAAACAATGGAGGCTCGCTGAAAGCGGAGTTTTACGGGGCCTGGGCGAAGTACGTGGTGAAGTATGTGAAGGCCTACCTCGAGGAGGGAATCCCTGTCAGCATGATGAGCCTGCAGAACGAGACGGTGGCGGCCACCAACTGGGACAGCTGCGTCTGGACACCGGAGGAGACGAAGACTTATCTGAAGGACAATCTCTACCCGGAAATGGAGCGGGAGGGCCTTGTGGGGAAAGTCGGCCTCTACATCTGGGACCACAACAAGGAGCGCATGATTGAGCACGTGGACAGGGTCCTGGATGAGGAGACCCTGAAGATGGTGGAGGGCATCGCCTTTCACTGGTACTCGGGCGATCACTTTGAAGCCGTGGACCTCTGCCGCAGAAAGTATCCGGATCAGAAACTGATGCTGTCTGAGTGCTGCGCCCTCCATCCACCCGGCAGGAGCTTTCTGAGCTTTTTGCCAGGGGAAACCTTCCACAGTCCGGAGGAGATGGATCTTGAGGATGCCCTGGCTTATGCCCACGACATCATCGGGAACCTCAACGCGGGGATGAACCGCTGGATTGACTGGAACCTGGTGATCGACCAGAACGGAGGGCCCCGGCATGTGCCGGGTGGCTTTACTTCTGGGCTTGTGGCAGAGTATCTGGAAGGTACAAAGGAGTTTGGCTGGGACCACCTGGCACTGCCTCAGAAGGTGAAAGGATACCACCATCTCCTCATGTATGACTACATCCGTCATTTCTCCGGCTATATCAAGCCGGGGGCCCGGCGAATCGGCTGGAGCCGCTACGCGGACAATCTCGATGTCACCGCGGTCAAAAACCCTGACGGAACGCTGGTCTGTGTCCTGCTGAACCGCAGCGGGAAGGACAGTGGCTGCTTCCTTCGGCTTTTTGGGACAAGCACGAAAGTGGATCTGCCGGCAGGGAGCATTACGACCCTGCTTCTGCCGGGGACAAGTGCCTGATAGAGCGGGAAGAAAAGAAAGCCGGCTTCGTGCCTGGAAGGGAGCTGGTGACTGGAGAGCTGCGGGTTTTCAGAAAGTCTCCCTGGAGGGGGCCTCAGTGAGGCCCCCTTTTTGGCGCAAAAAGGACATCTGCCCATGGTATACTGAAGTCGAATCAGGCAGACGGAGGGGAGGCTGCGCTTGACTGAGACGAGGGATCAGATCTGGGTGCGCTTCAGAAAAGGTTTTCAGAGAAAGATATGGGCTCTGAGCCTTTCAGACGCTGCAGGGGAGCACTTTCTCATGAATGGACTGACAGGGAGACTGGAAGCTGACTGGAGAACGCAAAAGCAAAGGCCGGGCGAAGCTGCCTCATTAAGGAATCGATTCTGAGAAAACAGATTCCCCCGGCAAAAGCAGGGGAGAGATCAGGAGGGAGGGGATTATGTTTCAGGTTGAGAAAAAAAGGATTGGAAGTCAGGAGAAGTGTTATGCGCTGGGGACTCTCCGGGTGTGGGACGGAGACTATCTTCTGGCAGCGGCAGAGACCAGGGCGGCCTGCTCGCTCATAGATATGGATGGAAAGATCGTCGCGGAATCCTTCCACGGGGAGGGCGGCGTCATGACGATGGCTCAGCTGCCCGGCAGGCAGGGACAGTTTCTGACAACGCAGAAGTTTTACGGACCGGATGACTCCAGAAAGGCCTGCCTGTCCCTGGTGACCGTCAAAGAGAAGGGGGACTGGGAGATCCGGAAGATCATGGACTGCCCCTTTCTGCACCGATTCGGCATCCTGAATCGGGGAGCTGTAAACTACCTGATTCTCTGCAGCCTGAAGAGTGATCAGATCGAGGAGAAGGGGGACTGGCGCTTCCCGGGAAAGGTCTTTTGGACAATCCTGCCGCAGGATCTCACAGACTATGGCGAAGACAGACAGCTGAAAGCTGAGATTCTGAAAGAAGGGCTCAGCAGGAACCATGGCTTCTGCCTCCACCAGGATCCGGATGGAAACGAGGAAGCGCTGGTTTTCTGTGAGGAAGGGACTTTTCTCTTCACGCCGCCGTCCTCAGCGGGGAAGGCCTGGGCCATTCAGATGCTTTCGGAAGATCCGGCCAGCGATGGCCTTCTGCTGGATCTCGATGGGGACGGGAAGGAAGAACTCCTGACCATCGCGCCATTTCATGGGGATAGCCTGAAAATCTACCATCTGAATGAGGACGGGTGCTATGCTCTCATCTGGACCTATCCGGAGAAACTTCCCTTCCTTCACGCCATCTGGGGCGGGGAGATTCAGGGGAAAGCAAGCTGGATTGTCGGAAACCGGGATGGAGAGCGGCTGACATTGGCCATCACGGCAGAGGATGGCGCTTTTTGCTGCCAGATCCTGGATCGCGGCCAGGGGGCCGCCAACGTGCTCCATTATCAGAAAGGGGGCAGGGATTATATACTCGCGGCAAACCGCGAGGTTAATGAGATGGCACTTTACGCCCTCTCCTGATGGAGGGACCCTTCCTGATCCTGCCTTTGCCCCGATCGTTGATCGTGATCCGGAGAAACCTGAGATGTCTGCTCCTGCATGCTGTATTCCCGGTCCTGATCCATGAGATCCAGCATGATCTTTGCATACTTCGGGTCTAGCTGACTCCCCATGGCATTGACCAGCTCCTCGCGAACTTTCTGCTGGGGGAGGGTTTCCCGGTAGCTGCGCCTGGAGGTCATGGCGTCATAGGCGTCCGCCACTGCGATGATCCGGGCGATTTCAGGAATCTCTTCGCCCTTCAGCCCTTCCGGATAGCCGCGACCGTCATAGCGCTCATGGTGGTAGTGCGCTCCGATGCTCAGGTAGGACGTTTGGATGTTGTCGAGGATCTGGTTGCCGTAAACCGGATGGAGCTTGATCTGATCGTATTCATCGGAGCTCAGTCTGCCATTCTTGTTGATGATGCGGTCAGGGACGCCGATTTTGCCCACGTCATGCAAAAGCGCGGCAAAATAGATTTCTTCGCATTCTTCCTTCGATTTTCCCACATTCTGCGCGATACGAGTGGAATACATGGCCACACGGGTTGAATGGCCGTGCGTATATCTGTCCTTGGCATCGATGGCGGTCGCGAGCGCCTCCGCTGTCTGCTCAAACAGCGCGTGCTCCTTCTGTTGTTCTTCTTTGTAGAAGTCGATTTCCAGTTTTTTGGCATGCTCCAGCTCTATAGCTATGTCTCGCAGGGCAAAAATATAGAGCAGGGCTGCCATGGCAACGACTGTGATGTTGATCAGGGAAAAGCCGTACACGAATGTCTGCAGGATGGAGGCGGCGATGGCCAGAAACGCAAACAGGAGCAATGATATGCGTATACTGCGGCTCAGATGCCTGTAGTACTGTATAATCACCGAGAACTGCAGGATCATGATCGACAGCGCGATCAGGCAGCTCAGGATAAAACCCGGGGCGCGCTGATAGCGGTTCAGTTCATCGAAGGTATAGTAGAAGCCGGTAAACTGCGAAAAAACAACCATCAGGATGCCCGCAGGAGATAGATACTTCACGATTATCAGTCTTGCCGGGGCTGCCTCGAGTCCGCCCTCATGGGTATAGAGGTCAATCAGATACAGATTGAAGCAGAGCAGCACGACAAGCGTCAGAGAGAATACAAGAAAGTTGCTGATTCGTACGAGCAGGTAGCCAAGGGGACTTGGATCGCCCCGGTAGGAATAGGCATACCAGTCCGGAGATCATCAGCATCATCGCGCTGATCTCAAGCCCCATCAGGATCAGCCTGCGCTTTTCCGAGACGGAGTTCGTCAGGTATGCAAGCAGCGCGAGAACACCGCATATAGCGCTCAGAATCAACATGATGTTTGACTGATACTGCCTGGATAAGTCCATTCTCTACCTCAGATCGGCTTCTTCCGGCATTTTCGACCTGCCGTGCTGCCTGATTTGATGATCCACAGAAAACTGAATGAAATATTAATGGGGAAAATAAAGAAATAAACAAAAACAAACAAAAATAAGCAAAAATAAACAAAATGCCCGGCCAGGCATTTCTTTGGAGGCTCCATAGAGAACGGCAGAGCCGGAGCCGATGCCTGGATCATCAGGATACCTTGTCCGAAAAAACACAGTTTCCAGGAGTTTATGAAACAAAAGCAGTATAACATCGGCAGTGACAGAGTCAAGAGAGTTCCTTGTATATGCGAAAGCTGTCATAAGATGCTGCAATCATTACAGCAATACGAAGTGGAGAAGCGATGCCTTCAGCCAGACAGCTTCACGCGTCTATGAGCTCCATCGATGGGGAGGGCGAAGCATCGGGTATCACAGCAGGGAAAATGGAAATGTCCTGAATGATTTCTGATTCCGATGAGGATCGCAAATCTTTGAAAGAGGGGTATATACTGAAAAAACGAAAGACCGAAGGAGACCCAGCCAGTCTGGATCAGGCAAAACCGGTGGTCAGAAGATCAGACTGTCGAGGCCGATCGCCTGGGCTTTATCATTGTTTGTATATTTTGTTTATATATTTGTATAGGAGGGAGGAACTGTCCAGTCCGCTTTGGCCGAAGGCCTACAGGAGCTTGCGGCTGAACAGCTGCGGAGGGAACATAGAA
>CADBUA010000271.1 GCA_902797665.1 uncultured Lachnospiraceae bacterium
AGATCTGCCTGCTGGAAATGAGAAGCTCTCAGACTTTGCGGGTGGGGCATGCAGACTGAAAGCGCTTTCAGGGACAAAAGAGGATGGAGGATGAAGCTTGGAAAAAGACAAGAGAATCAAGGGTGTGAACATTGGCAACTGGTTGGTTCTGGAGAAATGGATGGAACCCTCGATTTTTGACGGGACGGACGCCGAGGATGAGACCTGGCTGAACCGTGAGGCCTCCTGGAAGGATCTGACACGGGAAGGGCTGAAAGCACGAATGAAGGAGCATCGGGACAGCTATTTCACCCGGGAGGATGTGCACTTTCTCTCTTCCCTGGGGGTTAACCTGATCCGGATCCCTGTGCCCTATTTTGTGTTTGGGGACAGAGCCCCCTTTTCCGGCTGCATTGAGTATGTCGACAGGGCTCTTGAGTGGGCGGAGGAGGCAGGAATTTCGGTGCTGATCGACCTGCACACAGCCCCCGGTGGACAGAACGGCTATGACAATGGCGGACACCTCGGGGTCTGCAGGTTCGGGCAGGTTAAGAAGGAAGTTCAGTTTGAGCTCTCTGTCCTCTCGAGGCTGGCAGAGCGCTACGCGGAAAAGAAAGCGCTTTTCGGCATCGAAGTTCTGAATGAACCGATCTCCATGCTGGTGTACCTGACGGCACCCTCCAGGGGAAAGGCAAGGGACAGGGAAGAAGCAAAGGGATCTTCCTGGGTACCGACCTCTTTTCTGAAGAACTACTACCGGAAGGCCTATCAGCTGCTCCGGGAGCATCTGCCGGAAGAGAAAGCCATCGTCTTCCATGACGGCTTCCGTCTCGGAACATGGCGGGATTTCTTTGCGCGGGAGGGGATGGAGAATGTCTATCTTGACACCCACATGTACATCTTCGCGATGGAGAAGTTTTTTCCGAAGGCGCTCCGCACGCCATTTCTCTACAAAGCGTATCTTCAGATTGACAGGGCCCGCATCAGACTGGCAGCGCGCCATACCCCGGTGATTGTCGGAGAGTGGTGCATCTCTGCGGACTATGGTCTGTCCTGCGAGGGAGAGGAGCAGAGGAAGAGATTCCGGAAGATCTATGAAATGCAGCAGAAGGCGTTCTCCGGATCCGCCGGGACGATTTATTGGAGCTATCAGCTCCTCCGTGACCGGAACGTAAAGATGGATGAAGACTGGAAGGAAGCCTGGGACTATGCCCGCTGCATCGGGCATGGATGGATCCCTTAAGGATGACTTCCTGAGGATGGTCTCTGGAGGATGGTCTCTGGAGCAGGGATCTTTTTGATTTTCCCTATGAAGGGGCATGAAGGATAAAAGACCGGATCAGACAAAGCTGTCCAGTTCGCTTTGCGCACTTGCTGCGCAAAGCGAAAACATACAGCTCAAAAGCAAAGGCCGGGCGCACATTGAATGCGGGCGCAGGAGCCTGCGCCCGGCCCTGTACCTGGACAGGAGCCTGAGACTGGACAGTCACGAAAAAAGAAAGGGAGTGGGGTTTATGGAAAAGCGCGATGGAGAAGCCGCAGCGGGGGCTGGGACAGGCGGAAGATGGTCTGCGCCAGGGACTTTCGCCAAGGCTGCTGCCAGAAGTCTCCAGCGGGCAGGGTTTTGCCTGGGAATCCTGATCCTCTCTTTCTGGCTCCTTCTCTGCGGCAGCTTCTCCTCTTTCGCCGCAAGTGCCGTAAGCTTTGAGGAACTGAACAGTCGGGGAGTCTTTCTCAAGCAAAAGACCAGCAATACCTGTACACTGGCCTCCATTACCATGCTGATGCGCAGGACCGCGCTGCTCCTTGGCAAATCTGATTGGGAGAGCATTACGGAGGAGCGGCTTCGGCCGCAGCTCTGGACCAGCCAGGGCATGTACGCCTTCGGCACTTACCACAGCAGCAAAAATGCCTCGTCCAGGGAGAACTACGCCTTTACATACGGTTATCACACCTTCTCCTACGACTACAGGAGGATGGTCAGCTTAGCGGACAATAGAAAGATCCTGAAGGGTCTTCTGGAGCTGCACCCGGAGGGGGTCGCGGTCTTTGGCTGCTATTTGAAAAACGGGCGTCAGGGGACACATGCGATCCTCCTGACTGACTACACGGATGGGGTTTTCTACTGCGCGGACCCTGCCGCGATGTCCTATCCGGACAGTTCCAGGGCGGTTCCCTTTGGACGGATTCCGATTTCTCAGGCCTCCCGGGTGACCATTTCCAATATCTGCGGCTACTGGGTGCTCTCCTCCCCGGCGAGGGTGGAAGGACCGAAAACTTCCTGCAGCTGCAGCAGCAGCTATGCCGGGACCTATCTCTGCACGGCCTCAGACTGCCTGCTCATCCGGGCCGGCCACGGCAGCTCTTTCGCGGCGATCGGCCAGATACCGGGCGGAAGTGAGATTACAGTGAAAGAGGGGAACGGCGCGTGGGCACATGTGACCTATCAGGGCATCAGCGGCTACGCGTCGATGAGCTACCTGAAGAAGATTTCCCTCGCGAAGCCAAAGCTCAAGAAGAAGTCCCTCTCTCTTCTGCCTGGGGAAACGTTCAGAATGGAAGTGAAGAACTGGGAAGGCCCCATCCGCTGGGAGTCCTCAGACAAAACCGTGGCGAAGGTCAGTAAGAAGGGCCTGGTGAGAGCACTCTCACCCGGTGACTGTACGATTTTTGCCAATCTCTCGGACAAAACCAGACTCAAGATGAGCCTTCATGTGGAGCTGCCGGAGATCAGCAGGAAGAAGCTTGTGCTCACCGAGGGGAAGAGCAAAAAGCTGACAGTCCAGGGGACACTGGACCGGGAAGTGATCTGGTCCTCCTCCCGCCCTGAGGTGGCCTCCGTCACAAAAAGCGGTAAGGTTCGGGCGGTCATGGCCGGGACCGCGGTCATTATGGCAAGAGTCGGAGAGAACGAACTCAGCTGCTCTGTCACGGTAAAAAAGGCGGATCAATATGTGCCGGGGGAGGAGCCATGAAGGGATTCTCCAATCTGAGGCGGAAGATTGGGAAATGCTTTCGACGAGACAATCCAGCCTGCTTTGCACACTTTGAGCCAGGGGAAGTATACCGGTGAACAGCTGGCAGATTCGAATGCTTCCCGCCAGAATACAGTTCAAAAGCAAAAACAAGGCAAAAACAGAGCCGGCCCGAAGGGCCGGCTTTGTTTATCCCATTGAGAACAGCATTCCGATGGAACAAAGTCTCGACAGATAATCCTGAATCTGGGTGAGGGAGGATTGGCCTGTCATCAGGCAAAGCTCCCAGATGGTGGGCGGCCTCCTGCTCCTGTGGGTGAACCTTCCAACCACGGCGGCTACTCGCATCTTCAGCGTTTCGGGCTCAGCGCTCAGAACAAGCGCAGTTTTTGTATCCATGAATCGATCTCCCTCTCCTGGATCTCAGACGAAAGCAATGATAATAAAGCAAGGATAACAGATCCCTGTGACAGAAGTTTGGAGGAAATGTGAAAGATCTGTGTCTGCTTCCCGGGAGACAGGGAAAGGCCCAGCTCTGGCAAATCGAAAGGCCTGGGGCTATAATACAGAGCAGAATGAAAGCAGGAAAGCAGGCGGAACAGCAAGAAGAAAGGGAACTGTCCAGTCCGCTTTGGCCGCTTGCCGCCGAGCGAGGTCATACAGTTCAGATGCAAAGGCCGGGCGGTCCTGCTGAGATACCCGCAGCTTTCAGGAATACCGGATTCCCTGCTGAAAGAGGGAACTACCGCGCCTGCAAAGTGGGCGTTGGCAGAAGATGAGGAGGAACACTGATGAGAAAAACAGAGAGGCTGTGCATCATCCTGGCGGTCTTTTTTCTGGTCCTTCTGCTTCCGGGGAGAGCAGAAGCGGGATCCGAGGCACTGCCCCGGATCCCGTCGCCGAATTCCGGTGCTGTCAAGGGGGACTGCCTTTACTACAGCTGGAACGGGGGAGGCACCCGGGACGGGCTGATCTGCCTGAATCTGCGGACCGGAAAGAGAAGCACGCTGCTCAGCTATAAGCTGAAGAGCCTTGAGACCAACGGCTTTGGCTCGCTTTCGATTCGGGGGGACTATATCTACGCGGTGTGGGATCAGCTTTATGGCTCCTATCCCTCCCTCAATTACATCTACCGGATCTCCCTGAAGACAGGGAAGGCACAGCGGCTTGGGATCGGCTACAATCCGGTCCTCTATGATGGAAAGCTTTACTACAGGCGCTGCGTGATCGCTTCCGAGGGCGGCACCAGCCTGACCAAAGACAAGAGCTGGGCGGTCATGAACCTGGATGGGAGCGGATCGAAGGATCTGAAGAAGCTTCCTTTTCAGCTGACAGAAACCGCTGTGGGCGGACTCCTCTATGAGAAGGGGAAGGTGGAGACCCTGACATCTGGCTCCACGCGATATGATATCTCCGCGTGGAAGATCCTGCGTCTTCAGGCGGGAGGAAAGAAGGAGATGTTTCGGGCTGATTCGGGCTGGGGGATCCAGGCGGTTCACACCCTGGACGGAGCGCTCCTGGTGTATGAGATCCAGAACGGGTTCAAAAAGGCCAGGCTTTACGCCGTTTCGGAGGAAGGAAAGAAGTTTTTCCTCAAGGAGTGGAAGAGTGCAGAGTAAGGCGGGACTGCCAGATGGGAGTGCCCGCAAAGGAGGATCAGATAGAATGGGAGATTTTGCAAAGGAAGAAAAGACCCCTCCCGGAGCGAGCCCGGATCGGCCGGAAGGGCCGGAGGGGGTCAGGATGCTCAAGCGGATGAACCAGGAGCATCAGAAGCTTCGGAGCTTTGGTTTTCTGAACCTTTCATTCAGGCCAGGGATGCGGATTCTGGATGTTGGCTCAGGAGGAGGGATGACAATCCGGGAGATGCTGGATCTCTCTGAAGGCAGCCGGATTGACGGGCTGGACGTATCAGAGACCTCTGTAGAGGAGGGGAGGAAGACGAACGCGGACTTCCAGGACCGGGTCTGTATCGTTCAGGGAGACGTTTCAGACCTGCCCTTTGAGGCGGATCGCTATGACCTGGTCACAGCGGTGGAAACTGTGTACTTCTGGCCACAGCCCGTCAAAGCTTTTCAGGAGATTCTGCGCGTCTTAAAGCCGGGTGGAACTTTCGCGATCATGGACGAGGGGAGCGACCCCTCGATTCTGGAGCTCTGGGGCCCCATAAAAGGGATCATCTATACGCCGAAGGAGCTGATTTCCATGCTGAGTGAGGCAGGCTTTGAAAATGTGCAGGTTTTTCATGGAGAGGAACAGATCATCACAGCTTTAGGCAGAAAGCCGGAGCTTCTGTAAAGGAGGTGGATTCATGAAGCTGTTTTTGCCGGGCACCATCGGGCAGAGCCTGAAGAATCCTGAAAAAAGCGAACGAAAAGTTCTGTGCCTGAAAAGGAAATCCCGGGCATATCTCCCGCTGTTTCTTTTGACGCTGATTCTCTGCGGGTCGTTCAGCCGGGTGGAAGGATATGACTTTCACCTGATCCCGGCATCCAACCTGTCCTACGGCTTCCGGGATGCGTCCTCTGTCCCGGCGCAGGATTCCTGCACCGGAGCTGAAGAGATTGTCTCCACGAGCTCCATGGGGATCGCGATGGTCCATTCGGTGGAGAGTCGCGTAAGCGGCAGCCTGAGACTCTCCGGTGCGGTCAGGGCGGACAATGTCAACTACTATGTGGTCAGTTTTGGTCAGAGATGCTTTCGGGCTGTTCGGGCTTCCAAAGTGACCATCGATCTGACATCCTCTGCGAATAAGAAGCGGGTGATCTTTTATCCGATCTGCTTTGCCGGGGCAAAGAAACTGGAAACATTAAGCCTGAAGGCATCCACAGCCTCCCTCTTCGGTTTTCGGAAAAACGTCTTCCAGGGATCGAAGATCACGCGGATTGCCGTCTATGGGATGGACGGGGAGGAGTTCAAAAAGATGGAGCGGAAGCTGAGAAATTGCGGTTATAGAGGGAAAATCGTCCGAAAAGGATGAGCTGAGATCAGAAGCCGGATCAGGATGCTGAACAGGATTGGGTTTTTGTTTCAGACAAAGGCACAGACAAACCCAGGATAGAAAGAGAAATACAGAGAGGGAAAAGGCAGAAAAACTGACTTTTCCCTCTTTGCATATTTTCAGGCTCAGCGCAAAGTGCGCAAAATGGACGTTGCAGTTCTCCCTTTTTTCTTCTCGCTTTTGTCTATAGTGCACAAAAAAAAAGGGAACATTCGGCGTGTCGTACAATGAAGCGACATTGCTTTATCCCGTTTTCAGTAATATCATAAAAGTGAAAGATTAGATTTATCATGATTGGCGATGCAATGCCGAAAAGTGACCTGGGCGCCGACCTCGCCCGAAGAAGATCTCCCGGCCTCGCCGGGAGGGGAAATCAACTCTTTTTGGCTTCGTCAAGGTAGCTGTACAGGGTATATTTTGAGATTCGGAAAACCTGGCAGACCTTGAGACTGGATTTGGTGATCAGGAAAGCGCCGCTGTTGTTCAGAAAGCGGATGGCGCGGATTTTTTCGTTCTTATCCATCAGCTCAGCAGGCTTGCCGACCAGCTGAATGCTCTCCTCGATGAGGCTGTCGAGAAGATCCGAGACGTTTGTCGTGATCTGTTCAGGCAGGTGAGAGTCCACGCTGGAGGCATTGTAGCTGTGGAGGATGTTCTCCATGGCAAGGCTCATGGTGATGTCGGAGTTGATGGCCAGAATCCCGATGGGCTTTCCCTGATCATCCCGCAGGTAAATCGTGGAGGACTTCAGGATCTTGCCGTCCCGGGTCTTGGTGAGGTAGCCGAGCCGGTCTGAGTCCGGCGCGTTTCCCTCCATCGTCTCAACGGCGATGAGGGAAGGGCCGTCTCCGACCTTTCGCCCGGAGATCTGACCATTCTCGATGGCGATGATGGTGCTGGAGGGGTCCTCCCCCGTGAGGTCATGCAGGACGACCTCGCAGGTCGGTCCGAACTGCAGCGCAAGGGCTTTTACGATGCGCTTTGCAAACTCAAAGATTTCGGCCTGTGTCATGCTTCTGCCTTTCATCTCCCGGCGGGAGCGGATTTCCTCATAGTTGATACCCGCGGGCGTGAAGAAGTGCGTGCCTGGCGCGGGAGGACCTTCATCCGTCATGTACAAGGCAAATCATGACTCTTCCGGGTATAAAACGAGAGACTCTGATACGAAATCCTATCATAGGGCAAAGGATCTGTTTTTACAAGGAGGTAAAAATGCTGCGAATTGGCAATGGAAGAGTGGTGACGAGAGACGCTGAGAATCCCTTTCTGAAAGATGGAGCGGTTGTGACAGACGGGGAAAAGATCCTGGAGGTCGGAGATGGGGCAGCCATGGAGAAAAAATACCCGGACGCGGAGTTTGTGGACGCCTGCGGCGGCCTGATTATGCCTGGCCTGATCAACGCCCACACCCACATCTACTCCGGTCTGGCCCGCGGGCTTTCCATCGTGGGAAACAACCCCAGCAACTTCTATGAAGTGCTGGACGGGACCTGGTGGGCCATCGATAGACGCCTCACCCTGGACGGAACAAAAGCCTGCGCCTATGCGACCATCCTCGACTGTATCCGTGACGGCGTGACCACGATCTTTGATCACCACGCCTCCTTCGGGGAAATTCCGGGATCCCTTTTCAGCATCAAGGATGTCTGCCAGGAGCTCGGCATCAGGGCCTGTCTCTGCTATGAGGTGTCTGAGCGGGACGGGGAGGAGAAGTGTGCCCAGAGCATCAAGGAGAACGCGGACTTTATCAGCTGGGCGGAGAAAGAGGACAGCGATATGATCAGGGCCATGTTCGGCGGACATGCCCTTTTCACGATCTCTGACCGGACCTTTGAAAAGATGCTGGAGGCAAACAACGGCAGGTGTGGCTTCCACATCCATGTCTCCGAGGGCATGAACGATGTCTGGGACAGCTTGAGAAATCATGGCTGCCGGCCTGTGGAGCGGCTGCTCCACAATCAGATCTTAGGGCCGAAGACCCTGCTGGGGCATTGCATTCATCTTGGCGCCTCGGAGATGGACATGATCAAGGAGACCGGCAGCATGGTGGTAAACAACCCTGAGTCCAACATGGGCAACGCCGTCGGATGCGCGCCGGTACTCCAGATGATTCAAAAGGGAATTCCTGTAGGCATGGGCACAGACGCCTATACTCACGACATGCTGGAGTCTCTGAAGGTCTTTCTGATCATCCAGCGGCACAATGCCGAAATGCCGAACGTGGCCTGGATGGAGGATATGCAGATGCTCTTCGAGAACAATCCGAAGATCTGCGCAAAGTACTTTAAAACCCCGCTGGGCATTCTGAAACCGGGAGCTGCCGCGGATGTCATCGTCATGGACTACAAGCCCTTCACCCCGATCTCGGCGGAGAACATCGATGGACACATGCTGTTCGGCATGATGGGGAAGAACTGCCGGACGACCATCATCAACGGCAAGGTTCTCTACAAGGACCGTGTCTTCGTGGACATCGATGAGGAGAAGATCAACGCATGGACCATGGAGCAGGCCTGCAGGCTCTGGGGAGACCTGAATCAGAGGGAATACAGGAAGGAAGACTATATCTGATTCTGTGATCCGCTTACCCGGCGCAGGGATGACATACACTCAGGCAGTGAGAGGACGCCCAGATATACCCGCGAGCGCGAGAATGCGAATATTGGCCAGGGCTGCTGCGCGGCATGGAAGCAGCAAAGTCCTTTCTGGACTGTAGCCCGTAACCATTAAGCAGCTGGACCTTTCGCAACTGTCCAGTCCGCTTTGGCCGCCTGTCGCCGAGCGGAGTCATACAGTTCAGAAGCAAAGATCTTTA
>CADBUA010000272.1 GCA_902797665.1 uncultured Lachnospiraceae bacterium
ATTCACAGTCAGGAAATTTATCATCGATCCTCTCGGAGATAAATATATGTCCGAAGTGACGGCAGATGATATCAAGCTGGCGATGGTACCTGTATCAAAGAAGTCCCAGGATCTGTACAATAAGGTCAATATGCTCTTCAAGTGCATTTTTTATTCTGCAGAGTACAGCAATCTGATTGATTACAATCCCAGTGAGAAGATCAACGCAAAGGGCGGTGTACCCAGAAAAGAGAAGGAGCCGCTTACAGATGAACAGGCAAAGGTTCTGCTGGACACAGTGAAAGACCTTCCGCCGTATCTCTTTGTCATGATCGGTCTGTATTCCGGGCTGCGGAGAGAAGAGATCCTGGCGCTGAAATGGGACTCCGTATTTCTGGATGATGCCGTTCCCTATATCAGCGTCAGAAGAGCTTGGAGATCCGTCCATAACAGGCCGGTCATTTCCGATGAGTTGAAAACAAAGGCTGCATTCCGGGATGTGCCGATTCCCAGGGTGCTGGCAGACTGTCTGAGGCAGGAGCGGGAGCAGTCCATTTCTGAATATGTGATTGCAAATAGTAACGGAGAGCCGTTGTCTGAATCACAGTTCATGCGAGTATGGAATTATATCAAGGTTCGCAGCACAAAGGAACGCACGCTTTATAAGTATGTGAACGGCCAGTCGATCAAGAAAACGATCAGACCGAAACTCGGGCAGTGCTGCCACAACAGGCCGGATATTGTGTACACGATCGACTTCGATGTGACACCGCATCTTCTCCGGCATACGTATATCACGAACCTGATCCACGCGGGCGTTGATCCGAAGACGGTGCAATATCTGGCTGGCCACGAAAACAGCAAAACAACGATGGACATCTACGCAAAGGTGAAATATAATAGGCCTGAGCAGCTTTTCAGGGTTGTAAATACCGCATTGAAACCGGCGGTATGCAGCAGCTGATTTTGAGATCAGCTGCGAGAGTGTGAAAAAATTAGTAGTTAAAAAATGGGGAACTTTTCCGTGAAAGCCCCGGAACCCGCATAAAATTAGGCTTTTCTATGAGGGAACGATGTGCAGTACGGTTTGAAGGCAGCCCGCAGAGCGCCTCAGTTCTCCAAGCGCTGACCTCCATTTTACGGATGGTTTTGGACATTCACCGGACCCGCAAGGGTCCGGTTTTCTTTTTGGACAGACCGACGTGCGCACTTTTCCGTGAGTGAGCAGATGGGGGAGCGGAGGCCGGTTTCCGGGCATAAAAAAAGATCCCGGAGGGATCGATCAGAGGCTCCATCTCCTCCTGGCGATTCCCTGATGGGAAATGGCCGGGAGGAGATGAATCCTGAGGGTCCTTTCGGGACCCGGCTTATTTTTCAGTGAAGGCACCTTCCAGCAGCTCCTTCGTCTCGCTCGTATCCATGCCCAGAACGACGGAGAATTCCTCCACCAGCTTTTCAGTGGCGGCTTTGAAATATCGGTCGTCCGTTGCCGTGACTTTCTTCCCCTTTCCTCTCCGAATGGCCATGCGGCGGGTCAGCGTCTTGACGAGGCAGATCCACTCACGGCAGTCGCAGGAGTGAAGGGCTTTCTGGTACGCAAGTTCCTGTTGCCGCGCACCCTGCTCCGGAAGGGTCTCGATCTCGGGAATGTCCTTCAGAAGCTGCCGGGTCTCCTCTTTGGAGATCAGACTGCGCATGATTACTTTCGGGTTGTCAACAGGGGTCATGATCTTGCAGGACTTGTCGTGAAGGGGCTGTAGAATGTAGCACTGCCGGTTTTCCGCGCCGGAAGTATTCGTCATCACCTGGGTTCCGACTATCTTGCATACGCCATTGTTTCCGTAGGAAATGAATTCGCCAATGTTATACAATTCCACTCTCCTTTCTGCTCATCTCACGAATCCTATCAATCTCTGCCAATAATATTTTAGCAAGTTTTTGACCAAATTGTAAGAAGGAGGAATTGAAAAAAGATCCTCAAAATGAGGACTGTTTTCGGCAATAACTTCCCTGCCTGCTGGAATATCTTCTGCAGAATTTAGTCATTTTGCTGAAAAACGACAAAAATATGGGGACCAATGAGGAATTCTTTTTGCAGGATTTGTCCGACAGCGGCGGATCGACTCCCCTGACGGGAGTTTTTCTTTGGAAAACTTCCCGGAAGACGCTTTTGAGCGGGAGACAGAAGGGCGTGATAGCACTTGGCGGCTTTTGTGTTTCCCGGTATAGTATCAGCTGTGAGCGGGATCGGAGACTGAAACAATTCTTTGCGCACGCAGCGTTTTGATTTGCTGATCAATGGACATGAGTTCCCGGCGGATTCTGAAGCTTCCGGGTATCGCTTTAGGAGGAGGGCCATGACAGAACTTGTTGAAATTGCACATATCCGGAGTGATTTCAGTGAGAAGTTCGGGATTCCCAGGCAGTCCGGCCTGATCGACACCAGGGCGGAGATTTTCTTTGAGGAGGGGTTCCGGGACCGGAATGCGGTCCTGGGTCTTCAGGAGTTTTCCCATATCTGGCTGCTCTGGGGCTTTTCAAAGAACAAGGGAAGAGGCTGGTCACCCATGGTCTACCCGCCGCGCCTTGGCGGGAAGACCCATATCGGAGTTTTCGCGACCAGGTCTCCTTTCCGCCCCAATCCCATCGGTCTGTCTTCGGTAAAACTCCTGGGGATTGAATACCGGGAGGGCCTGGGGCCTGTGCTTTCTGTGGCAGGCGCAGATCTTCTGGATGGGACCCCCATCTATGATATCAAACCATACATCGCCTATACAGACAGCCATCCGGACGCGGTCTCGGGTTTCGCGGACCGGGTAAAGGACAAGGCCCTCCTGGTGAAGTTTCCGGAAAACCTTCTCCGGATCCTTCCGGCGGAAAAGCGGGAGGATGCTGTCAGAATTCTGGAGATGGACCCCCGCCCGGCGTATCAGGACGATCCAGAGCGACGCTACGGCACGGCTTTTGCAGGCTTTGACATCCGTTTTCATGTCCAGGGAAGTGTACTTACTGTGTGTGAAGTGGTACCCTATAGCGGAATCAAGAGAGATACCCGCAAGCGTGAAAAGCAGGACTTTTGACGCAGGTGGTTTTTCCGGCTTTTTGCCGAAGGAAGGGCGGACATGGAATATCTGGAGTATGTGCTGAGAGGGGATGCGGCCATCCTGATCCGGATGTACGGGGTCGGGGATCGGGTCCTGGTCCCCAGCCAGATCGGGCATGTGCCGATCAGGGCCCTGGCGGACCATGTGTTCGCGCCGGATGCCTCCGTGATGTTCCGCCCCCAGGAGATCCGCACCGCGATCCTTGACGGAGATGAATTCCGGCCGGAGCCTCTTCCCAGGGATCCTGACAGAGGCAGCCGCGAAGGCATCGAACTCCCGGCGCGGAGCGCCGGGAGCATCAGGAGCGTCTTCCTGCCGGAAGGGATCGAGCAGATCGGGAACTACGCCTTTTACGGTCTTTTCAATCTGGAGGAGATATCCTTTCCCTCTACCATGCGTTCCATCGGGAGCGGACTGTTCTCCGGCTGCGGAAAGATCAGGCGGATGGACTTCTCTATGGACTCAGAGAGGGAGGAGGAGCCTTCCGGATGCGAGATGCAGTTTCCTCAGAAGAAAGAGCTGTCCTCCTTTGTGACGCCTGGCATACTGCGGGAGGCCGTCTGGTCCGTTCCCTATGAGCTTGAGGCAGTCCTGAAAGAGGCCGGGAGCGGAAAGGAGCGCTTACGGCTTCTCTTCCCGGAATACTATGAGGAGCCAAAAGAGAATACGCCCGCGCGGATTATTTCCATCATCTACCATGGCACCGGACACCCTTACCGGAACTGCTTCCTGGGCCGGGAGATCCAGTTTGAGCGCTACGATGAAACCTTTCCACTGGCAAAAGCCCAGGAGAGCAGGGAGACCTGCATCCGTCTGGCAATGAACCGGCTTCGGAGCGGCCTGAGGCTCAGTGAGGAGGCTGAGACGCGCTATGTGGACTATCTGAGAGGGGATCTGGAGGCGCTTTTTTCAGGTTTGCTCTCCAGGGAGGAGTTTGACCTCAACGCAGAGATGTCAGTTTTGGACCGGCACGGTTTTTTCACAGAGAAAACGCTCGGATGCATGCTGGATCTGGCCGCGAAGGCGGGACGGGCCGATGGGGTCAGTTTCCTGATGGACCTTGAAAGAAAGAAGAAACCCGTAGGAGGCAGACGCAAGTTTGAGTTCTAGTCCTTCGTGCGGGGCGCTTCGGGCAGATGCTTCCCTGAAACGGACTGAACGCAGCAGTTCGCTTTGGCTGCCTGTCGCTGAGCGTGGAAACACAGAGCAGAGAAACAGACTGAAGTGCTGACCCATAGGTGCGGCGAAGGAATTCACCCAGGATGAGTCCCGGTGGAAGGAGTGTGAGAGGATGGAGGTCAGTGAAAATCTGGGGATCCGCTACAGGAAGGTATCGGAGGAGATTCTGACCCGCAGCAGGAATGAGCTTTACTTTCAGATGCCCTATCTGGGTCTGGCCTTGTCCTCTCTGGCTTTTGTTGTGACCACGGAGTTCTCTCTGGGGACGGATGGAGCCGCCCTGGTGGTTCATCCAAAAGTCCTGGCGGATCTCTTCACCAGGGATCGGAAGGAGGTCAACCGTTTCTTTCTCCACGAGGTCTACCACTGTCTTTTCCGGCATATCTTCAAGCCCATCCCCGAGGCGGAAGGCCTTTGGAACCTGGCCGCGGACATGGCTGTGGAGTTTCTCATCGATGATGGAAACTTTCGGGCTACAAGGACGGGGATTTCCCGCTTCAGGCAGAATCTCCGCGCCGAGCTCTCGGCAAATGTCCGTGTTTTGAACGCAGAGAGCATCTATCGGGAACTCAGAAAGCGTGCGCCCGGGGAAGAAGAGATGCTGCGTATGGCCCGGGAGTTTTCCAGAGATGATCACAGTCTCTGGCCTTCGCAGCGAAATAGAAGTGCAAAGGCGCCGATGCCTCTGCCGGAAAAAGCCCTGCGGGATAAATGGAAGGAGATCTCGGAAAAGACCCAGACGCGCATGGAATCCCTGGAGGGAGAGGGAAAAGGCGGAGGAGACTTTCTGGAGCAAACCAGGGTTGAGAACCGGGAGCGCTACAACTATCGCACGTTTCTCCGCAAATTTTCAGTCCTCCGGGAGGAGATGCATGTGGATCCCGACAGCTTTGACCCGGTCCTCTATACCTATGGCCTGTCTTTCTATGGAAATCTCCCTCTGGTGGAGCTGATGGAGAGCCGGGAGGAACGGAAGATTGAGGAGTTTGTCATTGTCATCGATGTGTCCATGTCTGTCACAGGACCGCTGGTAAAAAGTTTTCTGGAGCAGACCTATCAGGTCCTCAGTGAGAGTGAGAGCTTTTTTCGCAAAGTCCATGTGCGGATCCTGCAGTGCGATGAGGAAGTGAAGGCAGACAGGAAGATCAGCTCCAGGAGGGATCTGGAGGAATACATGCAGAACCTGACCTTGACAGGGCATGGGGGGACAGACTTCCGCCCGGCCTTTGCCTACGTGGAAAAGCTGATCGAGGCGGGGGAACTTTTCAATCTCCGGGGGCTCCTGTATTTCACCGACGGCAAAGGGATCTATCCCAAAAAGAAAACACCCTATGAGACGGCCTTTGTCTTCTGCGAGGAGGATTACGAGGATCAGAATGTTCCAGCCTGGGCGATCAAGCTGATCCTGCCCCGGGAGGAGCTGGCCGTCAAAAAGAAAAAGCTCGAAGATAACCGCTTCGTCTGGGAGGAGAAGTGAGGATGAACATCAAGCGCGCGAAAGCTGAGATCAGGGACACCATCGAGGCCTACCTCAAGAAGGATGCCTATGGGGACTACAGGATCCCTGAGATCCGTCAGAGGCCGATTCTGCTCATGGGGCCGCCAGGCGTGGGAAAGACTCAGATCATGGATGAGATCGCCGGGGAGTGCGACATCGGGCTGGTGTCCTACACCATCACGCACCATACCCGGCAGAGCGCCATCGGCCTTCCCTTTATCGTGGAGAAGACCTACGGGGGAGAGAAGCACTCGGTCACCGAGTACACCATGTCGGAGATCATCGCCTCAGTCTATGACCGCATAGAAGCCTCCGGAAAAAAAGAGGGGATCCTCTTCATCGATGAGATCAACTGCGTCTCAGAGACACTGGCACCGACCATGCTCCAGTTTCTGCAGTGTAAGACATTCGGCAATCAGAAGGTCCCATCCGGCTGGGTTATTGTCTCTGCCGGAAACCCGCCGGAGTACAATAAATCTGTCCGGGAGTTCGATGTCGTCACCCTGGACCGGGTGAAGGTCATCAATGTCGAGGCGGATCTCCAGGTCTTCAAGGAGTATGCCTATCAGGCAGGGGTCCACCATGCCGTGATTTCCTACCTGGATGCCCACCCCGAGAACTTCTACCGTTCAGAACGGACCGTGGATGGGATGCAGTTTGTGACCGCCCGCGGCTGGGAGGACTTGTCTGAGATGATGATCCTCTATGAAGAGCTCGGGAAAAAAATGGATGAGCAGGTGATCGTCCAGTACCTGCAGTACCCGAGGATCGCCAGGGATTTCTCGGCCTATCTGGAGCTTTACTACCGCTACCAGAAGGATTTCCAGGTCCCGGAGATTCTTGCCGGCAGGATTCCCGCTGGCGTCCTGGAAAAGCTCCGCTATGCTCCCTTTGACGAGCGGGTGGAGATTGTCTCTCTCCTCCTGGGGGCGTTGAATGACCGGATCGGGGCAAACCGGAAGGAGGACCACAGCCTTTCTCTGATCTTTGACTTTCTCAGGAGCTTCCGACAGAAGAGCTCTGAAAATGAGGAGATGCCATCCGCAGAGCTCTTTCAGAAGCTTTTGGATGACCTTCGGAATTCAGTGCGAAAGCGGGAGGAGGCCGGCCAGAGTGAAAGAAGCCTTCGGGAAGAGTACCGGGAGGTGTTCCTTTCCCTTGAGCGCTACCAGAGAAGCCTTCCTGCGCGGGATGAACGGTCAGCTTTTGAACTGCTCCGCGGGGTTTTTGAGAAGGACCGGGAGAAACTGGAACGTGACTCTTTCGCAGTTCTGGACCTGCTGGAGCATGCCTTTGATTTCATGGAGGCCGCCTTCGGAGAGAGCACAGAGATGGTCTATTTCATTACGGAATTATCCCTCAGCCCCGGCGCGGCATCCTTCCTCCGGGAGTACGAGTGCCCGCGCTATTACCGCTACAACAAAGCCCTCCTCTTTGAAGATGAAGAAGCCCAGGTTCGAAAGGAACTCGCTGGGATCCGTCGGGAGATGGAAGGCGGAGATCTGTGAGAAAAAGAAAAACCCCCGCGTGAGCGGGGGTTTTTGATTTCCATCTTTCAGGCGCATAGATGACATTTGGCACGAGCCATAGAAATGAGCCATAGAAAACAGAAATCAGAGGAAATGCCAGAAAATACCGGAATGAAGGCAGGCATAAGAAAGATCAGGCCTGTCCAGCCGCAAGCGCCTTTAGGCATTCGGCCGGGCGCAGGGTCGCGCCGCCGCATTCAATCTGCACCCGGCCTTTGCTTTTGAAGCACATGAGCTTGCTTTGCACAGAAAGATCGCAAAAGTGAACCGCACAATTATAAAAATAAAAAACAAGATATTTATTCCGCTTCCTCTTTCTGCCTGCTGGATCCTCTGAAGCTTCAAATGGTCTATGCACTGTCAGAAAGGACGCGCCATGAGCGCCTTACAGAGGGGAATCCTGGAGGGATCGCTCTCCTCGTAGCGGATGATGCCCTGCCGGCTTCTTCTGGAGAGAAGGTTTTCAGTGGAAAGCTTTCTGCGGAGCTGCTGGGCCGTCCCAAGGCCGCCATCGAGAATCATCACGCTCTCCCCGGCGATTTTCCGGATCTCTTCCCGGAGGAAGGGATAGTGCGTGCAGCCAAGGACAATGGCGTCGATCTGATGGTCCGAGAGCACCGGCTCCAGGAGAGCTCTCAGATACTGTTTCAGTTCCGGCGTATCCAGTTCTCCCCGCTCCACGAACTCCATAAGACCGGGGCAGGAGAGCGGGGTCACAGAGGCCTTTGATTCATATTGACCCAGAAGGTCCCGGAACTTCTGCGCCTTCACTGTGAGCGGGGTTGCCATTACGATCACGTTTGGGTGTTCGGAGATTGAGACCGCCGGCTTCAGTGCCGGCTCAATCCCCACCACAGGAATGTCTGTGTAAATCTCCCGGAGCAGATGGATCGCCGCGCTGGTGGCCGTGTTGCAGGCAATCACCAGGGCTTTGATTCCGCTTCTGTAGAGTCTCTCCACATTTTTCAGGGTCAAAGCCTGGATTTCCTCGATGGTTTTTGTCCCGTAGGGGGCATTTGCTGAATCCCCGAAGTAGAGATAATCCTCATGAGGCATCAGCTTAACAGCTTCCCGGAGGACACTGAGGCCGCCGAGGCCGGAATCAAAAAAGGCTGTCGGTCTGTCACACATCTCTTTCGTCATCGCCACTTTGAAGCCCTCCTGATGGTCTCCTGTCATGTCACGCAATTGGAACGGCTGTCGTTACCTTCTCCTCGATGAGAAAGCGCGCCCTTCCAGCGGTCTGATCTGTGAGGTCCTTTTTCAGTTTCTCAGAAAACTCGCTTCGCACGAAGGTTTCCAGCTCCATCTTGTCTGTGTAGGAACTGTCCGTGATCTTCAGCCCGGCGCTTTGAAGACAGCGCTGAACCCGGGTTCCATCCCCGTAGTCACAGCCGATCCGAAGGCGGACCCCTTCGATGACCTCCCCCAGAAGGCAGGCATCGAGGCCATCCTGGACGCTTTTGGAGTAGGCCCGCACCAAACCTCCGGTTCCGAGCAGCACACCGCCGAAATAGCGAGTGACCACCACACATACATTGTGGACATCCGTCCCTGTCAGCACGGCCAGCATGGGCCTGCCCGCGGTCCCCTGGGGCTCCCCATCATCGGTGCAGCGGGTGATCTCGTTGTTTTCTCCGATGGTGAAGGCGGAGCAATTGTGCCGGGCGTCCCAGTACTGTTTTTTCATCTCCGCGATGAAGGCCGCTGCCTCCTCCACACTGTTGACTGCCCTGACGGTGGCGATGAATCGGGATTTCTTTTCAATGTACTCGGCGCTTCCGCCTTCCAGAACGACTTTCATAGATCTCTCCTGTCCGTCTCCCGAACGCGTTTCGGGACTATTATGGGATCTTCACAGCTTTTGGGAAGTTCAGCATCCGTTCTCTGAGATGACACTGCCCCGGGCACTTTTGGCTCAGCCGTGGTCAAATCTTAAGGAATTAGACTTAGAAAATCCATGGCCCCGTTATACAATATCGCCTGAAAGGCGTCAAACCTGCTTTACCCAGCCCGAGAGACTCTGTGGAGTGAGCACGTGTGGAGAAGGTGGCAAAGATCCTATCGTCCCAGTATAGTTATAGTGCGAGCGTGAGAGCTTGTGACACAATTGGAGCGAGCGGGCAAATACCACTCACGCACTTGGCTAATCCGAGATCTTCCTGGCATAAATGGATTGTAACTGTCCGGTCAGCTTTGCGCAGTTTACGCCGACTGTGGCAATACAGAGCAAACGCAAAGTACAGACACACATTCAAGAGGAAGGCAGGAGTCCGCGCCCGGCCTC
>CADBUA010000273.1 GCA_902797665.1 uncultured Lachnospiraceae bacterium
AGAGGATAGAGAGGATAGAGAAGGGCAGAGAAGAATAGAGAGAGGAAAGAGCTTTCAGGCCTTTACGGGAATGATCTGTCCTGATGGGCTCCTTCTGTACTGTCTTTATGTAAAAATGCCATAAAAGCAGGCCCAGACTTAGGCGTTATTGTCACGCCCTCTCTTTTGCCCTATAATCATGCCGTGTGACTTTTTGGTGTTTCTGCCCTCTGTTTTTGCTTTCTATGCACGGATTTGTTCATAGCGTAGGTCTGTTTTTATAGCTCCGGTGCTCTTGCTTTGACACCCGGATACAGGGGAAAACATCAGAATCAAGGAGGAGGAGAGAATGAAAAAGAGACACGCATCCGTACTTGCTCTGCTGCTTTCAGCAGCCTGTGTCCTGTCCCTTTCCGGCATGTCCTTTGCAGAGAGCGCAGAGTCAGCAGACGGCAGCAGCCCGCTGGTGGTGGGCTATGCGAGTTTTTCGCAGAAGTTCAGCCCTTTCTACGCGGATACGGACTATGATCAGGATGTGGTGAGCATGACTCAGATCGTGCTGATGACGACAGACCGTCTGGGCGGAATTGTCTACAATGGGATCGAGGGGGAGACGATTCCCTATAACGGGACCGACTACTTCTACCAGGGGATCGCAGACCTCAGCGTGAATTACGATAAGGAAGCGGACAAGACCGTGTACACGGCGAAGCTCCGGGATGACATCACCTTTTCGGATGGTGTGAAGCTGACCGCGGACGATGTGATCTTCAACTACTATGTCCTTCTGGATCCGTCCTACATAGGGCCCATGACTCTGAATTCCTACAACATCGTGGGCTATCAGAACTATCTCTATAACAGCTCGGCAGCAGAGGATGTGAATGTCACGGATGAGGACGTGAAAGCCTTTCTCGAAAAACCCGATGAAGAGATGTCTGCCTACATTGAGGGCAGGATCAGGGACATCCTGAAGGAAGAAGAGGGATGGTGCGGGACCAATTATGAGGCTTACGGCTACCCGTCAGCGATCGCTTTCTTCAAGGATCTCTATACGCTGCCCTTTATGCCGGAGACAGAAGCCGAGACAGAGGCTGAGGCCAGGGCGGAAGAAGATTTTGACACCCTGGTCGAGGAGACGATCGCCCTGTACGGGACAGACTATAAGGCACTGGCAGCATCTTACGCGGGTGATGAGAGCTACTTTGATGAGGAGATGACGGACGAGGCCAGAAAGCGCCTCATGGAAAACGCGCTCGCTGAGGTTGGCGGCGACCCTGTCGACTATATCTCGGGCATCGAAAAGCTGGACGATTATACGGTTTCCGTGACGACCTACGGTTATGAGGCTCCCGCAATCTACAGCATCCTGGGAATCCAGGTATCTCCGATGCATTATTATGGGGATGCCGCCAAGTATGATTACAATGCGCACAAGTTCGGCTTCGACAAGGGAGACCTTTCCACAGTCGAGGCAAAGACAGCACATCCGCTTGGCGCAGGCCCCTACAGGTTTGTTGAGTACAAGGACAAGGTCGTTTACTTCGAGGCCAATGAGGATTACTTTGAGGGAGCTCCGAAGATCCAGCAGATCCAGTTCAAGGAGATCGTATCTGATGAGGTGGCGTCCGGTGTTCAGACAGGGACCATCGACGCGGGCGAGATGAGCGGCTCCAAGACGAGGTTTGAGGAAGTCAGGTCCTACAACGACAACAACGAACTCAGCGGTGACGTGATCACCACCAGCCGGGTTGATAACCTTGGTTACGGCTACATCGGCCTGAACGCGGACACGATTTCCGTCGGCGGAGAGCCCGGCTCTGAGGCTTCCAGAAACCTGCGCAAAGCCCTGGCAACTGTGCTTTCCTCCTACAGGGACGTGGCTGTTGAATCCTACTATGGAGATTCGGCCAGCGTGATCCAGTATCCGATCTCCAACACTTCCTGGGCAGCCCCGCAGGCGACGGACGAGGGCTACTGCCAGGCCTATTCGCTTGATGTGGACGGAAATGACATTTATGCCTCTGCCCAGAGTGCAGAGGAGCGGGAGGAGGCGGTTCTTCAGGCAGCCATCGGTTACCTGAAGGCGGCAGGCTTTACCTTTGATGAGGCTTCCGGCAAGTTTACCAAGGCACCGGAGGGGGCCCGGCTGAACTATGAGATCATCATTCCTGCGAATGGAGCTGGCGATCACCCGGCCTTCTCCATCGGGACGGATGCCAAGGAAGCGCTGGAGAGCATTGGCATTGGGCTTGATATCAACGATCCTGCGGACAGCAACGTCCTCTGGGACAGGCTGGATGCCGGGAATCAGGATCTCTGGGCGGCAGGCTGGATCGCGACGATTGATCCGGATCTGTACCAGTACTACCATTCCAGCGGAATCGTCGGGATGGGCGGCTCTGACTCCAACCACTACCACATCCAGGATGAGGAGCTGGATGACCTGATCGTCGAGGCCAGACAGAGCGATGATCAGAGCTTCCGGAAGAACATTTACAAACAGTGTCTGGATATCATTCTGGACTGGGCAGTCGAGATTCCGATCTACCAGCGCCAGAACTGCATCATCTTCAGCACAGAGCGCATCAACATCGATACTGTGACGCCGGATATCACGACCTTCTACGGCTGGATGTCGGAGATCCAGAACATGGAGATGAACTGATCATGGCATCGGGCGGCAGAGCATCCATCCATGTCATCTGATTTCTGATAACCGGAACCACTCGCATGCCAAATGCGTGGGCGGTAGATGCCCGCCCACGCATATTTTTCGTGGATCGATCTTTTTTCGGAACTGTCCAGTCTGCTTTGCGTATTCTGCGCTGAGCCTGAAAGGTCAGAGCAAAAGGGAAGGCCGGACGCACATTTCATTGGACGATTGGCGCCTTGGCCCTATCTCGCAGCGGAAGGCACTTGCGGCTGGACAGGGACGAGGATTCTCTTGTGTGCCGGATCGGGCGGATGGCCCGGACAGGGGAGTTTACTATGTGGAAGTTCATTGTGAAGCGTCTCATTCAGGGGATTGTGATCATCTTTCTGGGATCTCTGATCATCTATGCGGTCATCCGCTGCCTGCCGACTTCCTTTGTGGAGGACATGGCCAGGCAGAGGGCGGCTCAGGCGTCCTCGGTGGGTGGGAAGAGTTACCAGGAGTGGCTGAATCAGCTGAACCAGGTCTATGGCCTTGACCGTGGGATTCTGCCGGGATTTTTCGCCTGGCTCAGGAAAGCGGTCCGTGGCGATTTCGGGGACTCCTGGAAGTACAACGTGACTGTGACGGAGAAGTTTCATGAAGTCATCGGCTGCACGCTGTATCTGAACATCGTGACCTTTCTCCTGGAGCTTCTGATCTGCATTCCCCTGGGCATTACAGCGGCCCGGAAGCAGTACAGCAGAACGGACTACGCCATCACGGTGTTCGCTCTTCTGGGAATCTCGCTTCCAACCTTCTTTCTGGCAACCCTCCTGAAATATGTCTTTTCGGTCCGGCTGGGCTGGGTGGACATGTACGGACTGGTGGGGAGAAACTTCTATAAGATGGATGCTTTCCATCAGCTCCTGGATATGGGAGCCCACATGCTGATGCCGGTGGTCACCCTGACCATTGCGGGCCTGGGCGGTCTGACCAGGTTTACCCGCACCAACATGCTGGAAGTTTTGAACGCCGACTACATCCGCACGGCCCGGGCCAAAGGCCTGCCGGAGAGCAGGGTCATTTCCAGGCATGCCTTCCGGAATACGCTGATTCCCCTGGTCACCTACATGAGCTATCTGATCCCCAGCATGTTCAGTGGCTCCATGATTACGGAGCAGCTTTTCCAGATCCCAGGGATCGGCTACACGTCCTATCAGGCCATCGTTTCCGGGGACATCCCCTTCACGATGTTCTACTCGACCTTCCTGTTAATCCTGACGCAGCTGTCTCTCCTTCTGGCGGATATCATGTACGCGGTAGTGGATCCCCGTGTGCGAATCCACTGAGCTTTCAAAGGAGGCTCAAATGACCATAGAAAAACAGGGTGGGGAACTGGCCCTGGATGACGCGAGACGCGTCAAAGTCCTGTCACCAGGCATGCTGGTGGCAAAACGCTTCCTTCGAAACCGCCTGGCGATTACAGGAATGATAATCCTGATCTTCATGTTTACGTTTGCATTTCTGGGAGGGCTTTTTACTCCTTACAAGCAGACGGATGTCTTCTACACAACAGAGATTGTTTTTCAGAATTATGCTACAGGACAGTACAACATGGAGCTCCGTTATACCCTGGCGGAGGGAGCGGACTTCTCCCAGAAAGCCAGAGCCGCTATGGCCCTGGCAGTCAAAGATGGGAGTGAGCGCTTTACAGCGGAGGGAAAGAGCTATCAGTATTCTCAGATCGGAGAGAATGCCTACGAGATCAGAGGATACAGACGGATGGCTTCCGTTCTCACCCGTATGGCGGATAAAGCCGGGGCGGCAGCCTTCCAGATCCAGGATCAGGACTTCGTCATGACAGAAAGCCTCCTGGAAGCTTTTCGGGCGGCGCGGAAGGCCGGGGAGAATCGCTTCGAGCTGGAGGGGGTATTTTACAGCATCCAGGATGAGGGCAAGATGCTGGTCCTCTGCCAGGAGACGCCCATCGGTCTGGCCAGCATGCTGATTTCGGACAGCGTGCGGGAGGCGGATGCAGAGCTTGTTTCCTCCTATGAATTCCGCCTTCCCCTGGAGAAGGCAGCCTCTTCCGGAGCATCTCAGTTTGCGTTTGGAGGGATCTCCTACAGCCTGAAGAAGAAGGAGGGGAGCTTTGAACTGCTTCTTCCGGACGGGAGCTCCTTCGCCGAGCTCTCGAACATCATTCTGAGTCCCAACTCTCAGGAAACGGTCCTTTCCTACGAGTTCAAGGCGGCAGCGAGAGCCGCCATCGTGGAGAAACAGTCTTCCTTCACCCTGCCTTCCGGAGAGCGTGAAGAGACAGAAGGCGGAACAGAGTATCGGATCTCCCGTGTCAACGCAAATTACTACATCAGGTCTGAGCAGGAGACCCGCCTGATGGATTCATATGGGACACCCAGCAGAGCCCATATCCTGGGCCTTGACGGAAACGGGATGGACATCCTGACAAGACTGATGTACGGCGGCAGGGTCTCCCTGATGGTCGGTTTTGTCGTCATCCTCATCGAGCTTCTGATCGGGGTGCTGATCGGGGGCACAGCCGGATACTTTGGCGGCTTTGTGGATAACCTGTTGATGCGCTTTATTGACCTTTTCAACAGCATTCCTTTCTGGCCGCTGGTTCTGATCTTCGGCGCGGTGATGGACTCCCTCAGGGTGCCGCCCTATCGGAGAATCTTTTTTCTGATGATGCTTCTCGGTGTTCTGGGCTGGACCGGGATTGCGCGGATTGTGCGTGGGCAGATCCTGTCCCTCCGGGAGCAGGATTTTATGATTGCGGCGGAATGCACAGGGCTCTCCATCCACCGCAGGATTTTCCGGCATCTGGTCCCCAACGTCATGCCGCTTCTGATCGTGGAGGCGACGATGGGACTTGGCGATATCATCCTGACGGAGGCGACGCTCTCCTTCCTGGGACTTGGCGTGAAGTACCCGATGTCCTCCTGGGGCAGCATTTTGAACTCGGTGAATGATATCTATGTCATGATGCACTACTGGTACGCCTGGATCCCGGCTGGGACGCTGATCCTTTTCACGGTGCTCGGGTTCAACTTTGTCGGGGATGGTCTGAGGGACGCGTTTGACCCGAAGATGAAGCGGTGAAAAGGGAGAGGCGAAAGACAGAAGGCTGGGCATGGGTTCAGCAAAGAGAGGGATCAATCGGTGAAGGCGGGCAGAGAAAAGAAGGGCGGAAACTATATCAGCGCCAGAGACACGCGGAGGATCTCCCGGGAAAACCGGAAGATCACAGACGCGTGTGAGAAGCAGCACAGGCGGAAGAATGTCCCGGAGTCGGAGTATGTGACGAAGATGCGTGATCCGGGCAATGTGGTGGAGTTTGACAACGTCCATACCTACTTTTTTACAGATATTGGAACCGTGAAGGCAGTCAACGGAGTCAGCTTTGAGATCCCCCAGGGGAAGACAGTAGGGCTGGTGGGCGAGAGCGGATGCGGCAAGTCTGTCACCTGTCTCTCCCTGATGCAGCTGGTGCAGAGGCCCCAGGGGCAGACAGTCAGCGGGCAGATCCGCTTTAATGCCGGGGACAGGGTCCTGGACATCGCGAAGACGCCGGCTGAGGTGATGACCGGGATCCGCGGCAGCAGGATTTCGATGATCTTTCAGGAGCCCATGACCTCCCTGAATCCGGTCTTTCGGATTGGGGCACAGATCGATGAGGTCTTCCTTCTGCACAACCCTGGAATGAAGAAGAAGGAGGCCAGGGAGCGGAGCATTGAGATGCTGAAGCTGGTCAACATCGCCAACGCCGAGGGGGTCTATATGATGTACCCTCATGAGCTTTCCGGGGGGATGCGCCAGCGGGTGATGATCGCCATCGCCCTGGCATTAAGGCCAAGGCTCATCATTGCCGATGAGCCCACCACCGCCCTGGATGTCACCATCCAGGCGCAGATCCTGGACCTGCTTCGGAACCTGAAGGACAGAATCAATTCCTCCATCATGCTGATCACGCATGATCTGGGGGTGATCGCCGAGATGGCTGACTTTGTGGTGGTGATGTATGCGGGCCGGGTGGTCGAGAAGGGGACGGCGGAGGATATCTTCTATCGGCCCTGCCATCCGTACACCATCGGCCTGATGGAGAGCAAGCCCGTGGTGGGGAGGCATGTTGACCGGCTCTACAACATCCCCGGGAATGTTCCGAATCCCATCAATATGCCCGATTACTGCTTTTTCCGCGATCGCTGCAAGTTTCGAAAGGAGCCTCTCTGCGGGGGCGTCTATCCGGAGATGGTCCGCCTGAGCGAGACACATGAGGTGGCCTGTTACTGTTCTGAGGCTGTGCTGAAGTACGATCGGGAGGAGCTTTTCAAACTGCTGGGCAAAGACCAGGCGGAGGAGGGAAAAGCATGAGGGAGTCAGTTGGCAGAGAGACGCTGATGGCTGTGAAAAAGCTCCGAAAGTACTTTCCAATCAAGGCTGGACTGATGCAGCGGACGGTGGGCTATGTGCGCGCAGTGGACGGGGTCTCCTTCAAGATCGAAGAAGGGGAGACCCTGGGACTTGTCGGGGAGAGCGGATGCGGGAAGAGTACGGTGGGGAAGACCCTGATCCGTCTGAATGATAAGACTTCCGGTCAGGTGCTCTTCCGGGGGACGGATCTCTTTCAACTAGACCGGAAGGCACTCCGCGCCATGCGGCCCAGGATCCAGATGATCTTCCAGGATCCCTACTCCTCCCTGTCCCCGCGTCTTCCAGTGGGGGAGATCATCGGGGAGGCGGTACGGGAGCATCAGATTGTCCCGGATCGGGAACTGCAGGACTACGTGATGCACATCTGTGAGATCTGCGGCCTTCAGCCCTACCACAGGGACCGCTATCCCCATGAGTTCTCCGGAGGACAGAGGCAGAGGATCTGCATAGCCAGAGCCATCGCATTGAAGCCTGAATTCATCGTCTGCGATGAGCCGGTCTCAGCGCTGGATGTCTCCATTCAGGCGCAGATCATCAACCTGCTCCAGGATCTCCAGGAAAACCTTCATGTCGCCTATCTGTTCATCTCCCATGATCTTTCAGTCGTGGAGCACATCTCCGACAAGGTGGGCGTCATGTATCTGGGCTCCATGGTGGAGTATGCCCCGCGCTCTGTCCTCTTCAGCAATCCCCTGCATCCGTACACCGAGGCGCTCTTCTCGGCGGTCCCCATGCCGGATCCGCGGGCAAAGATGAATCGGATCATACTGGAGGGCGGTATTCCCTCCCCGGCTCATCCCCCTCAAGGCTGCAAGTTCCATACGCGATGCAAGAGGTGTATGGAGATCTGTAAGCGGGAGGAAGCGCTGATGCGGGATCTGGACGGGCACCTGGTGAAGTGCCATCTCTATGACGGCCAGGGGAAAGTGGCGGAGGAGGTCTGAGGTGAGGCTGCGAGAGACGGCTGAAGGCAAAGACGCGTCCGGCATGCGTGAGCATGCAGACGCGCAGGAAGATCTGGCCATGACACCGATGGACCACATCGGAGATCAATATGGCGGTCTGTTTTTGCGGTCCCGGAAAAGCTACACCCAGAGGGAGCTTCGAGCGATGCAGGAGAATGCCGAAAAGCTCTCCCGGAAGGAGCTCTGGCAGATCACGCTTGGGGCCTGGAAGGCTGCATTGCTGGTCTGGGCTGTCTTCTCAGGTGTCCTGATCGCCTTTATCGCGCTTCTCAAGCTAGTCTGGTGAGGGCAGAGAGAAAGATCGAGATCAGAAATAGCCCCGCGAGCGTGAAAATCCGCAGAATCGGTGCGAGAGGATAAAGAGCCCGGCAGCTGGCGAATCTGAAAGCCTTCAGATGTATTTATGGAAATATATTGAAATTAGATTAGTGGGTACTCTGCAAAGATAAATATTGAGTATCTTTCCGGTCCGCTCTGGCCGCCTGCCGCCGAGCGAGGTCACAC
>CADBUA010000274.1 GCA_902797665.1 uncultured Lachnospiraceae bacterium
TGAGCTCAAAAATCAGCAACAGGAGGTACCGCCATGCTGAAAATCGGAGAATTTTCAAAACTGTCCAGAATCAGCATCAGAATGCTCCGCCACTATGATGAGATTGGCCTTTTGAAGCCCGCAGAAATCGATCCCTTCACGGATTACAGATATTACAGAGAGGATCAACTGCCGACAGCAGGACGCATTGCTGCCTTGAAGGATATGGGGTTTTCTCTTGCCGATATTATCAGAATCCTTGAGGCTTACGATGACCGGGAACAATTGGAGCAGTTCTTTTCTGTACGACAGAGAGAGCTGGAAGCCCTCTCTCAGGATACGGCGCACAAGCTGACACTTCTGGACACAGCCCGGAAAAGGCTGAGAAAGGAAGAAAACATGAGCATAAGTGTTATTCTGAAGACCATTCCCGAGCGCTATGCCGCAACCATTCAGATGACCATTCCCCGCTATGAGGATGAAGGGATGTTATGGGGAAAGCTGACAGAAGAAAGCTGTCGGATGAACCTGGTGGAGGATGACCCCTGCCTGTGTGCGGTGACCTACCTCGACGGGGAATACAAGGAAGAAAACGTGGAGATGATGGCGTGGAAGACTGTGAAGGGCAGTTATCCCGACACAGAACATGTGAAGTTTCGTACTCTTCCGGAGGTGACGGTCGCCAGCTGCACCTATCAGGGAAGTTATACCCAGATCACGAACGTTTACGCTGCTGTCATTGCCTGGATGGAGGCGAACGGGTATGAACCTGCCGAGCCGATGTTCAACATCTATCATATCAGCCCGCACGAAACACAGAACCCGGACGAGTTTGTGACGGAGATCTGTTATCCGGTAAAGAAGAAATAGGCTGACAGACGACGCAAGGAAAAGAGTTCTCGGTCACCGGCAGTAAACTGATGATCGGGAGCTCGTTTTCTTATGTGCTTCCCGTCCATGGAGCCCTGCGCCGCGTTTCTCGCATAGAAATCCCTTGAAAGGACCCTTTCCAGGTGGTTTCCGGAAATGACATCCCTCATCACGGCCTCTCAGTTTCAGGTATATCCTTGATCTGTAAGGCGCCCTCACATAAAGTATGTGTAGACTTCATGGATCATACAAGCTCCCGGGAACGCCAGGCATGTCCCTGCGGGTGCTGCAGAGAACAGGGGAAAACACAGAGCCGAATGGCAAGCCTTTGATGCTCCGACCGTTGGAGCTGACATGGAACGAAAAACGCAGAACTCAAAGCTGCAGAGGCGATCAAGGGCGATGATGAGCATGTGCATGTGATGAGTTTGATGCCGAGCCGATAGCTGCGAGCGTGAGATTCTGAGAAAACAGGCGAGATATGGCATATACTGTAGAAGCACCTGGCAAGCGAATGGTTCCCACTGGAAAACCGGCCTTGCCTTCGAGAAGGTTCCTTCAGAAATCCCGAAGAAGGGCAGTGTGTTCTGCAGAAGGATTTCCGCCGTGTTCCGAATGCGTCATGCGCTGGCGATGTTCGCAGAATAGCAGAGTAGATTCAGAGGATCCTGCTGATGCTGACGAAGCAGAATCCCGGAGATGCTGCTATTGCAGAGGGATGGAGTGAAAAAATGAAGATGATTATACTGAATGGCAGTCCAAGAAAAAACTGGAACACAGCCATGATGCTGAAGGAGGTGCAGAAAGGCGCGGAATCAGTCGGGGCGGAAACAGAGTATGTTGACCTCTACGACCTTTCCTATACCGGATGCCGCTCGTGCCTTGCCTGTAAACGAAAAGACGGAAAACGCTGCCACTGCTTCTGGAATGACGATCTCTCCCCGCTGATTGACCGTATTTTTGTCGCGGATGCCCTGATCATCGGATCCCCGATCTATCTGGGAGATATCACAAGCCAGGTCCATGCGTTGATCGAGCGGCTGCATTTCTGCGCGCTTTCCTATGATGACTACGAAAACTATTTCAAGGGGAAAGTCGACGTGGGGGTCATTCTGACCATGAATGCGCCGAAAGCTTTCTATAAGCTCGCTTACAGAAAAAAGGCCAAAGAACTGGCACAGAGCCTGAAAGTCCTGAACGGCAGTATGGAGGTCTATGCTTGCTGTGATACCCTGCAGGTGGATGACTACAGCAAATACAATATGGCCACTTTCAGCGAAAAACACAAAAAAGAAATGCGGGAAAACCAGTTCCCGCGGGATCTGGAGAAAGCATTCCAGATGGGGGCAAGACTGAGTGGAGGGTAATAGAATGTTTCAGGCTGAGATGATCGCCCCTTGTGGATTGGACTGTAACATCTGTTCACAGGCACTGATTGAACACGATCCATGTCAGGGTTGTAATGGGCCGGATGATCGCAAACCGGAGTTCTGCGCGAATATATGCGGGATTATTCTTTGCCGGAAGCGCAGGGAAAACGGCTATGAGTATTGTGATGAGTGTCCAGATTTCCCATGCGAAGACGTGATGGAAAAGGAAAACCGTTACACAACGAAGTATCCGCATCGGGAATCTCCGCTGGAGAACCTGCGAATGATCCGGGAACAAGGCATGGCGGCGTTTCTGGAGCAGGAACAGCAGCTGTGGACATGTCCAGGCTGCGATCAGCCCTATTCTGTGCAATGACCGCAACTGTCCACATTGCGGGAGAAGAATCAAGCAAGTCGAGATGCAGGACGAATGGAGACAAACCAGGTCGCAAGCGGCAATTTTAGAGACAGAAAGTCTGTAACATACATTTGACACATTGGAAATTTGCATTCCATAAAGATAAATGTTCCGACAGACTTTCTGTGAGTGTATTCACGCGTTGATTAGTAAGATACAAGAATACAGATCAGAACGTCTCTCCTCTGGACTGAAATGTTTCCGGATTTTCAAGGAGCAATATCCCGCTGATCTCAAATCTGGCTCATGACCATTCTTCAAACAGAGTAATAGTTTCCTGCTCAGACGCACACCGCAGCCGGGAGTGGCTGGAAAAGCAGAACATCAGGAATACTGCAGAGGATGTGTATACGGGGTGAAAGCAGAATGGAAAACAGACTGTATGAAATGACGGCAAGACGGTGCTCTGTTCGCAGATATACGGATGAACACATTGAGGATGCCGTGATCGAAGAAATCATGAAGGCTGCTCTGACAGCCCCAGCTTCCTTTGGGCATCATCCCATAGAATTTGTTGTGCTAAAGGACAAGCAGACCATCAAAGCAATGGCTTCCTGTAAAAGACTCGGAGGCAGTCAAATCATCGGTGCCGATGCCGTTATTGTCACAATGGGGAAGCCTGACCGGGGGGAGTTCTGGATTGAGGACAGCGCAATTGCATCCAGCTATATTCTCCTTGCTGCGGAGCAATATAACTTTGGAGCTTGCTGGGTTCAGATCAGGAACAGGATCGGGAAGAGAAAATCCTCGGATGAGGAGATTCGGGAACTGCTCGGCGTACCGGATGCTTATGCGGTATGAAACCTTGTCGCCCTTGGCGGAAAAGGCGAGCAGAAACGAGGATACACAGAGGCTGACTTGGATAAGAGCATAATTCATTTTGAGAGGTATTGATTATGATCACAGTCAACATTCGATACACGGGAAACCATGACGCTGCACGGGCTTTTGCCGAAGAGATGATCGTTTCCGGAACAGTAGCGGCGATCCGGGCAGAGGAAGGCAATCTTCGTTATGAATACTACACGCCGCTGGATGACCCGGAGACCATTCTGCTCATCGACAGCTGGACAGACCAGGCGGCGATCGATCTGCATCACGCTTCCCCGATGATGAAGACCATTGCTGCTCTCCGGGAGAAGTATGATCTTCATATGACGGTGGAACGGTTTGTATCAGAGGATATTGGATCGGATGAACAGTTTATTCGGAGATAGGAGTATGCCATGAGCATCCGGGAGATACTGGACGCTTATGTGAAGGAGAAATACGGGATTGATCCGGAGATCCTTCCTTTCTCCAAAGAGGTCGATGGTGTCTATCGCCACCCGGATACGGGTAAGTGCTTTGCGGTTTTCATTGTAAAGGAACGGAGCGCATATGGCTGTCCGGTTCCGGAGAAGTGGAGCTTGTGAGTTTCAGAATTCGAGACAGAATGCATTTTGTTCTGCAGCAGTCGGGTTACCTATGAGGGTTTCCCACCAGGAACTGGAACTGGACGACTGCTGTACTGGATGGGACGATCATGGTCTTCCTTTGTCAGGGTGACATTTACGCTCAGCTTCCCATGGGCTCTATCCTTTCTATCTTATATGAAAAGGTATGCGTTATATTGTCATGCAGGACCTTGTGCTTTGTTTGCTTTTTTAGCAGAATTAAATCTGCTATGCTTTATAACGCATTTCCGTCTATGATATTATGCGTATATTCTACACGCTCTTTGCGTATGATGCTGTGCGTATACTCTACACACCTCTTGCGTATGTGGAATAAAAATCAAAAATGAATGTATGCCATCTGTCCAAAAAATATTGATTAA
>CADBUA010000275.1 GCA_902797665.1 uncultured Lachnospiraceae bacterium
CATCGTTTTCCTCAGGACAGGCGTTCGCTCTTTTCTGTCCCTGCGGGGGGCTGTTTCCCGCACCATTCAGAGATCCGCTTCTTCATTCCCTCGATGTCCAGAACGCCGCAGGCAAAGCCCTTCCGGACAAGTTCTGCGGGCAGGATGTCATCGTACTTGTCAAACACCGGGACCTCCTCCGGATAGAGAAGCTCCATGGGGTCAAGACCTTTCCCGAGCTCCTCCCCGAGCACAGAGAAAAATGAGGCCTCCGGCGCCTCCAGGGTGAACTGGATATAGTAGGGCCGGGCAGAGTGAAAGCCCTTCATGCCGAGCCTTTTGGCGCAGCGGATCCGGAGAAAACGCTCCAGTGCCAGGAAGGCATAGCTGCCAAGCCAGGGGAAGAGGCAGTACATCTTGCCACCGAGAAAGATCAGCGGCTTTTTCAGGATTCCTGAGAACAGGGCTTCGTTCCGGGCTGAGGCAAGGCGCGCCTTCGCGTGTTTGCCAAGGTAGGGGTATTCCTGATCCTCCCGGAGGACCTGAAGCATCCGCTCCAGGATCTTCGTATTGATGTCCCCCGGCACATCGCCAAAGTAGGCCGGCACTCTGCCCTTGACCATCTGGACGTAGACCTGGTGGTGCTCCCGGTCCACCTGCTCCACCACCCACACATGCCCTGCGATGGCAATGCGGTCCCCCACTGGCGGCGGCTTTACGATTGTGCCGATCTCCTGGGACTCGGAGCGCACGCTGTATTCCACGTTCTCCTGAAAGACCGCATAAAACTTGAAAGAGTTTGTCACCCTCTCCCCGGCAAGTCCCACAATGAGCCCCCGGTTCTCGGTGAGCTGGATGTGATCGATGGAGATCAGGTGGTTCAGAAGGAGCCGGTAGTCCTCCTTACTGACATTCTGAAAGGCATGGAGCGTCAGGACCCGCGAGGCCAGCTCCGCCGGGGACATTTCGCCGATGGAGGCCAGTGTCGACATGGTCTGGTGGTAGAGGAGGCTGTAGGGCAGCCGCCCCTTCTGGGGCGGCTCCACCCAGCGCTCCTCCAGGTAAAGCTGCACCAGCGCAATGCCCTGGAGAAGCTTCCAGGGCACAGTATCCGGCATCATATCCCGGGCTTCCGCGTGCTCCTCCCGCATGACAAACCACATCTCGCAGGGCTCCCCCCGCCGCCCGGTCCTTCCCATCCGCTGCAGGAAGGAGGAGACTGTGAAGGGAGCATCGATCTGGAAAGCCCGCTCCAGACGGCCAATGTCGATGCCAAGCTCCAGGGTGGAGGTCGTACAGGTCGTCATGGCCTTGTTCTCATCCTTCATCGAATCCTCGGCGGACTCCCGATAAGCGGCTGAGAGGTTGCCATGGTGGATCAGGAAGCGGTCCGGCTCATGCTTACTCTCGCAGTACTCCCGGAGGGTTGTCGTGACCGCCTCGCACTCTTCCCGGGAGTTGCTGAAAACCAGGCATTTCTTTCCCCGGGTATGCTCAAAAATATAGCCGATCCCCGGGTCCGCCGACAGCGGTGCGATGTCCGTCTTTCCGGAAACCTCCGCCCCGCCGGGCGTCAGAGAAACCGGCTCACTGTTAAGCGTCTTTACAGGAGGCAGGCTCCCGCTGCCGTCAGATTCAGATGACGCGCTTTCGATCTCCCCTGCCTCTTTCTGATCGAGGAGACGGCCGGCTTTTTCTCCTGAAAGACCTTTTTCCATTCTGCTTGCAGGATCCGGCGAATCTTCAAGCTCCCCCTCGAGGCTTTCTTCCTCCCCGGCCTGGGGCGGGGTCAGATAGAAATGCTCCATGGACAGGCGCCAGCGCATCCCATGGGCCTCTATTCTGGGGATCACGCAGCCTCTTCCGCTGCCAGCGGACAAAAAGCGCCCTGCCGCCTCTGGATCTCCGATGGTAGCCGAAAGGCCGATCCTGCGGGGCCGTACGTCTGCCATCTTCGAGAGCCGCTCGATCAGGCACATGGTCTGCCCGCCGCGGTCTCCGCGGAGCAGAGAGTGAATCTCATCGATGACCACAAAGCGCAGATCCCCGAAGAGGGAGGAAATCTCCGCGTGCTTGCGCATCAGGAGCGCCTCCAGAGACTCCGGTGTGATCTGAAGGATCCCCGAGGGATGCTTGAGAAGCCGTCGCTTTTCCGAGGCAGACACATCCCCGTGCCAATGCCAGACAGGGATCTCCGCCTCCTGGCAGAGATCATTCAGGCGGAGGAACTGGTCGTTGATCAGCGCCTTCAACGGTGCGATATAGATGCAGCCGACCGACAGAGGCTCCTCCTCCATCAGCAGCGTCAGAATCGGAAAAAAAGCCGCCTCCGTCTTGCCGGATGCGGTCGAGGCACAGAGAAGGACGTTGTCCTCTGTCCCAAAGACCGCGTCCCCTGCCGCCACCTGAATCCCCCTGAGATTCTCCCAGCGGTGCTGATAGATAAAGTCCTGAACAAAGGGCGCATAGCGCCGGAATACATCCAAGCGTCTTCACCGCCTTTCCTGAAAAGCGGCTCCTGTGAAAGGCTGGCGAAAAAGCTCCGCCTTGTCCTGTTCATCAAAAGCCGCATTTACTTTTTATATGATCATTCCGTCATATGACTATACTTCTATTCTTCTACATTTCTATTTTTTATATTTTTATATTTCTATCCTTCTATGCATTTATGTTTCTATGTTTCAATGCTTTTATGTTTCTATGTTTCTATGTTTCTATGTTTCAATGCTTCAATACTTCTCACGCTCACAGGACTCTCCTGTCTGACTTTTCAGGCGCCTGCGCGCAGCTTCCTCCTCTGCCGCCTCCCTAGAGGGTAAAGCTGGCATACTCTCCCTCCGCCTCATCACTGACTGCCTCAGATTTTGTGAAGCTGAAGCTGTCGGAGGTCAGGAGGGAAGACACATTCAGCTTCGGGTTCTGATAGAGAATATCCAGAAGCTCAATGAAATCCCGAATCACCTCTCTGGGTGTGATATTCGTATCCGCCCCGATGCGGCCGTATTCGATCTTGATAAAGGTGACCAGATCATCCTCTGAGAGGGTCCGTTCATAGCTGTAAAGCCCCGCGTGCATCTCTGCCAGCTTCTCAGTCAGAACCAGCATCTCCTCAGCCGAGAGCATTTCCAGGCGGATGACCGGCGCCAGCATATCTCTGGCTCCTTCCCGGGAGAAGCGCCCCTCCTGAAGGCGGGATCGAAGAGCCTCATAGCTGTAGACGCCCCGCCGGGTATCCTCCACGCACTGAGGCGTTCCGCTCATAAGGATGCCGAGATACTGGGCCTTCCCCTGAAGCGTATCGTTATACATGGTCAGGATCTTCTCATAATTGTTATTCCGCGCCACAGAGTTCGGGATCTTATAGACGTTCACCAGCTCGTCGATGAAGATCAAAAGCCCCATGTATCCCGCCTGCCGGAAAAAGGCAGCGAAAAGCTTGAGATAATCGTACCAGTCCTCGTCCGTAATGATAACGCCAACCCCCAGCTCCTGCCGGGCCTCGGTCTTGGTCTGATACTCCCCACGGAACCACTTGACGACCTTTCCCCGGACTTCATCGTCGCCGTCAACATAGGCCTTGTAATACATGGTCAGAAGGTTTGCGAAATCGAAGCCATGCACAAGGTCGTTCATCGCCTGGGTGACCTCGTGGATCTGCCGGCCGACCTCGGACGCCAGCTCAGGAGAGCCGGCCTGAAAGCCCGTCTCCTGGAGCGCCTTCGACTGGACCGAGGAGATCCAGCGGTCGAGCAGAAGGGTCAGCGCCCCGCCTTCAGGCCTGGTCTTGGTGGAGAGGTTCCGGACCAGCTCCCGGTAGGTCTGAAGCCCCTGCCCCTTTGTGCCTGTCAGCTTCCGCTCCGGTGAGAGGTCCGCGTCAACCACCACAAAGTTCCGCTCCATCACGTAGTTGCGGATGGTCTGGAGCAGAAAGCTCTTCCCACTCCCATAGCGGCCGACAACGAAGCGGAACGAGGCCCCGCCTTCCCCGATGATGTCCACATCGTGGAGCAGTGCTTCAATCTCGCTTTTCCGTCCCACTGTGATGTAGGGCAGGCCGATTCGCGGAACCACGCCGCCCTTCAGCGAGTTCAGAACCGCCTGCGCAATCCGCCGCGGAACTTTTTTCCGGACCTCGGGGATATTTCCCCCGACTCCCTCCTTCGGATCTCCCATAGCTGCCTCCCTGAGGAGACTCAGCGGATGCGGATCCGCCAAATCCCCTGTTTCGTCTTCGCTTCTCTCGCCATGACTGAAGTCCCATCGCGTTTCGGCTCATATACAGGCAATGCGGCTGGACTCAGGTCTCAGCTCACA
>CADBUA010000276.1 GCA_902797665.1 uncultured Lachnospiraceae bacterium
GTCCAGGTTGATGACCTTTGCGTAGCAGCCGCCCTCGAAGTTGAAGACGCCGTTGTCATCCCAGCCGTGCTCGTCATCGCCGATCAGAAGGCGCTTCGGGTCGGTAGACAGCGTGGTCTTGCCGGTGCCGGAAAGGCCGAAGAAGATGGCGGTGTTCTCACCGTTCATATCGGTGTTGGCAGAGCAGTGCATCGCCGCGATGCCCTTCAGCGGCAGGTAGTAGTTCATCATGGAGAACATACCCTTCTTCATCTCGCCGCCATACCAGGTGTTGACAATGCAGGACTCTCTGCTGGAGACGTTGAAAGCCACACAGGTCTCAGAGCGGAGGCCAAGCTCCTTATAGTTCTCTACCTTCGCCTTGGAAGCATTGTAGATGACAAAATCCGGCTTGAAGTTCTCAAGCTCCTCCTCGGTCGGAACGATGAACATGTTCTTGACGAAGTGGGCCTGCCAGGCTACTTCCACGATAAAACGGATGGCCATGCGGGTGTCCTTGTTGCAGCCGCAGAATCCGTCCACGACGAAGAGACGCTTTCCGGACAGCTCCTTCTTCGCGATCTCCTTAATGGAAGCCCAGGTCTCCTCGCTCATCGGATGGTTGTCGTTCGGATACTCCGGTGTGGTCCACCACACGGTATCCTTGGAAGCCTCGTCCATGACGATGTACTTGTCTTTGGGGGATCTGCCAGTGAAGATGCCCGTCATAACGTTGACAGCGCCCAGTTCACTCACCTGGCCCTTGTCAAACCCGGTCAGCTCCGGCTTTGTCTCCTCCTCATAAAGGAAATCGTAAGACGGATTGTAAACGACTTCCTTGACATCGGTAATGCCATACTGGCTCAGATCAATGTTTGCCATCTCAGTAAACCTCTCTTCTCATTCACTCTTTTCTTAGGGGTTCCATGTAAAAAGGCTCTTCTACCTTTTTTCCCGTAAGTATTATACAGGAGAGAAAGGCAAAGATCAACAAATGCTTTTTTCAAAAGTTGAAGAAGATATAGGAAAATCAGGGCTGATTTTCGGTATCTTGCCGCATTTTGCCCTCCGACTTCGTCTATGCTATAGTGCAGATCTGAAAGTTATACAAAAACCAGGAAAAAAACAGGCGCAATCTCTCTGTCCTGAGAGAGATTGACAGGTTTATGACAAAGTCAGAAAAAGCGAATGGCAAAGCCGGCAGATGCCCCATTGAGGCATCAGGATCCTGGAGCAGATGCCTGTCCGAAGATGAAGGGGAAGAAGATATCCCCGCGCGTGTAAGAATCCGCGGTTGAAATGGCAGCATGGCGTGATGGCGCGAGCGGGCATATCCCCTGAAAGCAGCTGGCAGATCCGAATGCTTCCCGGTGTAAAGATGGAAGAGGAAGGGGAAACGATGGAACTGAAAGACCGTGTACGACAGATGAAGGAGAGGAGCCCGGAGATGGCCGCTTCCTCCCTGGAAGTCAGAAATGACTGCCTTCGGAAGATCGCGGAGGCTTTATCTCTGCATAAGGACGAGATCTTCGCGGCAAACGCCAGAGACCTCCGGCGGGCGGAGGAATCCGGTGTGCCGGATGCTGTGAAGAAGCGCCTGAAGTTTGACGAGCATAAGCTCTCGGACGTTTTGAACGGCCTTAAGAGCCTCCTTGCCCTGGAGGATCCCCTGGGGCGGGTCAGCCTGAAGCGGGAGCTCGACGAGGGGCTCACACTCAGCCGCGTGACGGTCCCCATCGGCGTCATCGGCATCATCTTCGAAGCACGGCCGGATGCCCTGGTCCAGATCAGCTCTCTCTGCGTAAAAAGCGGGAACTGCGCGGTCCTGAAGGGTGGAAAGGAAACCAGGGAGACCAACAAGGTCCTCTTTGATCTGGTCCACGGCGCCGCCGTTTCCGCCTCTCTCCCGGACAGCTGTCTTCTCATGGTCAGCGCCCACAGCGAGATCGATGAGCTGTTAACCTGCGACCGGGATGTGGATCTTCTGATCCCCCGCGGCTCCAACGCCTTTGTCCGATACATCATGGATCACACCAAAATCCCGGTCATGGGCCACTCGGACGGAGTCTGCACGGTCTACGTAGACAAGGACGCGGACTTTGACAAGGCCATCCCCATCCTGGTCGACGCCAAGACCCAGTACACGGCCGCCTGCAACGCAGCCGAAACCCTGCTCATTCACCGGGAAATCGCGAAGGACTTCCTGCCCCGGGCAGCTAAGGCCCTTGCCGCGTCAGGGGTCCGCCTCCGGGGGACGGCCGAGGCGGCCAGAATCCTTCAGGATGCCGAAATCCCGGATCCCGCAAAGATTCAGGAGACAGATCTCTGTGAAGAGGAAGACTTCCGGACAGAGTACCTGGACCTGATTCTCTCGGTGAAGCTGGTCGCCTCCACAGCTGAGGCAATCTCCCACATCAACCGCTTCGGCTCGCATCACACCGATGCCATCGTCACCGAGAACCTGGAATCGGCACGACTTTTCCAGAGCCTTGTCGACTCGGCCGGGGTCTATTGGAACTGCTCAACCCGTTTTGCCGACGGCTTCCGCTACGGTTTCGGAGCCGAGGTGGGCATTTCCACCGGCAAGATCCACGCCAGAGGTCCGGTGGGCCTGGAAGGCCTTGTAACCTACAAGTACCTCCTGGAGGGATCTGGTCAGATCGTCGGCGACTACGCCTCCGGCAGAAGCGCTTTCCATTTCCGGAATCTGCTCTGACGCGGTAGCTTCAGATTTCAAGAGCCTGGCCTTCTCATTTCCGGAATCTTGACTGAATATGCTGTTCATTTCTGTGCAAAACATAAAAAAGTACGAAATGGAGCCCATTTCAGGGAATTTCGCCAAAGTTTCCCCTTGACTACTTTCCCTCTCCTATTATATGATTACCCATAGGCTGTTTAAACAAGAATCCGGGACTCACTGAGGTTCTGTGCGCACAGAGGGTGGGAGAGACAATGCCAAGGTCAAAATTTGAAGCGATATACAGAGAACTCAAAGACGACGTCGAGAGCGGCAGAGTGCCTTACTCCGGCCTGATGCCTTCCGAGAATCAGCTGATCGTGCGGTTCAACTGTTCCCGCAACACTGTCAGGCGGGCAATCTCCATGCTCACCGAGGAGGGATATGTCCAGCCCATGCATGGACGCGGGGTCCGCGTCATCTATACCAAGCCGTCCACCCCGGCAGCGTTTCTGATTGGCGGGATCGAGACCTTCAGTGAATCGGCGCGCCGCAACAACCTGGATACCACAACCAGGCTGATCCTCTTCACAGAGCTGACCGCAGATGAGCGCATCGAGAAAAGGACCGGCTTTCCGAAGGGGACCGAGCTCTACTATGTCCAGCGCGTCCGTCTTCTGGACGGGGAGCCCTGCATCTTCGATGTCAACCTTTTCTCGAAAAAGCTGGTGCCGAACCTGACATCAGAGATCTGCGTCACTTCCATCTACGACTACATCGAGCGGGTGCTCGGCATGCAGATCGTGATGAGCAAGCGGGCGATTACAGTGGAGCGCGTCACCCAGGTGGACGAGGAGAACCTGGAGCTGAACGGCTACGACTGCCTGGGCGTCGTCACCGGCCAGACCTTCAACTCTGAGGGAATGATGTTCGAATACACGCAGTCCCGCCACCGCCCGGACTACTTCATGTTCCAGACGACTGCCATGCGCCACAGGGGCCGCATGAACGACACCAGTGTCCTGGATAACGGCTGAGAGGCAGAATCGGGCAAAGCAGCAGGGCAGGCTCTGAGAAAACAATGGGTCCATAGGGCAAAGAGAGGGCGGCCTGAAAAGTCAAAAAGCGCAAACGCTTTGTTTTTTCAATATGAAATGCAGAAAATAGATTAAAAAAGGAAAGACAGAAGATAAGCAAAAAAGACCGGCTGA
>CADBUA010000277.1 GCA_902797665.1 uncultured Lachnospiraceae bacterium
CTGTGATGGAGGCTGCATTGATCCGATCCCCCTGAAGTACTTTGAGTCCATCGGCTATCAGCGAAATGTGGTCCTTCTGACCCAGCCCCAGGGCTTCCGTCAGGAGCCCTCCCGAATGGAGGGGCTGATCGGGTTCCTGCTCCGGAAATATCCAGAACTGGTCAGGACCCTGGAGGGCAGGGCGGAGCGCTACAACCAGGAACTGGACTATGTGGCGGACCGGGAGATGAAGGGGGAGGCATTGGTCATCCGCCCGCCGGAAAGTCTTCGGATTGGGAAGATGGAGGATGATCCCAGGGAGCTCGAGCGGGTTTACCAGATCGGGCGGAGGACAGCTGAGAGGAGGATGGAGGAGGTTCAGACTTTTCTCGGGACTGCCTGATTGCCAGAATTCTGCGTCATCTGGATTTTTCGCAAAGAGAAATGCGCAGCGGTGGAACCCTGAGGGTTTTGATTCGCCTTCCACTGACTTGCAGTTTTATTTGAGATGTGCTATCCTTTGTTTAAACAAATCTCAAAGGCACAGCCGGAGTGATCCGGTGTCGCAAAACTAGAGGGCCTCACCATGCAGAGGCAGCCAGTTACCGGTCATCCTCATCGTCAAGGGGATATTTATTTGTACGGAATAGAAGCCGCGGTGGAAAGCAGTACGGGTGGCTTAGTGGGACGAACCAGTGGGTGGAAGAGAGAACGGGGAAGATCGGCAGATTTGTAATAGACAAAGCGCCGCGGACCATGTGAGAAAATCACAGTCTGCGGCGCCCTTTTTTGCAGGCGGGATCTGAGAAAGGATCTTTATCGGCAGCTCCCGGGAGACAGGATCTTTCAGATCGATCCATGGCTCGACATTCGGCCGCAGGATGAAATCAGGCATCCCCATCGTCGGGAATGCCTGACTTTTGACCATCCAGCAGCGCTCAATCTCCAGGCCATTCAATCACTGCGCTTTTCAGTCTCTGTTCTTTTGATTTCATGATCTCTGAGTCTCTCACGAAATGGAGTCTTCGGTTTCGGCTTCGGTCTCTGTCGCAGCTTCGGTGGAGAAGAGTGCCGTAAAGCCGGCTTTCTCAAAGACCTCCGAGCAGGCAGGGCTTTTCAGGTAATCCAGAAATGCCTGCGCCATCTCCGGGTGAGCGGAGCGCTTCAGAACCGCGGCCGGATAGATGACAGGCCCGCACATCGCTTCCTCTGCGGTGTCCACCACTGTGAGACTGGCACTGGCCGCGTCAGTCTGATAGATAATGCCGCAGTCAACCGAAGCCTCCCGGACCTGGGTCGTCACTTCCTTCACGTTGGAGCCATAGGTGATGCATCCGGATTGGGACAGCTCTTCTTCATCGAGCCCGAAAGAGGCCAGAATCTTTTGGGTATACTGGCCAACCGGGACATCACTGCCGCCCATGGCGAGAAGGATCTCACCGGAGGGGAGCCTTTGAGCCAGGTCGTCAAAGCTTTTGACCTGTTTCGGGTTTCCGTCTGGAACGGCGAGGCATACCTTGTTTTCAATCAGGTCAATCCGGGAACCCGCTAAGAGCAGATCATTCTCATTGTTCCTGCCTTCTGGATCTGCCAAGCCGCTAAGCTCGTCCATCTGTTTTTCGGCGGCCGAGATAAAAAGATCCGCCTCCGCTCCTTCCAGGATCTGGGTTTTCAGGGTGCCGGAGGAATCAAAGCTGACCACGATTTCAACACCCGGGTTTTCCGCCTCATACATCGCCGTGATTTCCTGGATGGTTTCTGTCAGGCTGGCAGCCGCGAAGACTGTGAGCTCCACAGCATCCTCCGCAAAGGCCGGTAGAGAGAGCGCGGAAAGCGCAAGGGAGAAGGATAGGGAGAGAAGAAACGGTAACTGCCTGGTCAGCTTTGCGCGCTTATTGCGCAAAGCGTGGGTAAAAGCAAAAGAAATCATGGGGGAGCGGTCTGGGGCTTTGATGCGTCTGAGGATATGTGCAATCTGCTTTATGAAAAAACCTCCTTTTTGTGCATTGGGATTCGATCAGGTCCTTCCCGGAATCCAGTTGCCTAAGGATGCTTCGGCCATGGCGTTCAGGGACATAAAAGATCCGACGGATCTGGGAAACAGTAGATCGGCATTTATACCGGGAAGCATTCGAACCTGCCAAGTGTATCAGCGGCATATGTCCGCTCGCCCCAAAATCTGGTCAGCAATTCTCGCACTCGCGGGTATATTCTCGCGACCAGGAAGATTTGCCATGTAAAGCGATCTTTTGACACCATAAACCGATCCAGGCAAAATGACAAGATGTTTTGGGAAAGAGGCAGGAGCTTTGCGGAAAGGGAGCTTCCAGGCAGGAGCCTGCTCAGCAGGGCTATAGCGCGGCAGCCTCTTCCGGGTGCTGCCTTTCACAGGGAGAAGCGCCTTCAGATTGACCATGCTCCCGCCATCTCCTAGAATAGCCTCAGGATACACATATGGAAGTGCATCATGGGCATATGCTGATTATACTCGCGGCCAGGAGAATTTGCCGCCTATCGTCCATGGCCGCGGTTTATGCAGAGGCACTGACGATTCGTCTGCGGCAAATCCTAAGTGCCTCTGGCAAATATCAGGCCTGAACAGCTCTTCACGCCGAAGCGGCAGGGGGAAGATTCCCCGGAGTCTTTTTGAGCTTTCAGAAATCATTCAGAGGCAGACAGAGGGAGCATGGAGGAGAGATACAGGGATCAAAGCATCCCTCCGAGAGCGGAGGGAGGACAAAGGGGAAAGTCGGGGGAAAAACCCCGGATTCTCCTATCTGATCAGGCGCTTTTGCGTCTGGATGCTTCGGAAATCTCGAGGGCTGCGTTCACTGGATCCTCCGGTGAGGAGACAGACCGGGAATCGAGAATCAGCTATGGATCTCCCCACCCAGCGGAGGATGCCAGGATTCCGGAGCGGCCAGAGACCGGGAGGACTTCCCTCTCTACGTCCTCTCAGGGGGGGAGTAAAACGGGTTCAGGAAAGTCTGTCTGGAACTTTATCAGCAGGGAGGAACTTTTTTCCGGATACCGGGAGTCTGGGCAAAAGCGGATGTCTGAAAGGGAGAGAGAACAAATGCCTGGCGCGATCCGGAAGCTCTATCAGATGTGCGACCCCTACCAGTATCAGCTCACCGAGAAGAGTGCCGCTTTTGTAAAGCAGGCCAGGGAGATGGAGGGCTATGAGGACAACTTTGATTATCGGGCCAGGTGCAGGTTTCACACGCAGCCTGCCTATCAGGATCTGAGCCTTATGGAGCTCAGAGGATACTTTTCCTTTCGGAGCAGACTTCGGAAGGGGGAGATCCCTGAAGGGAATATCACCTTCCTGATGATCTATCTGTATGAGCTGATGAACGGGATCGGATGGAAGGATCCGGAGGAGGGATTCCGTAAAATCCTCGCTCTTCAGGAAAACTACGGACAGATGTCTTCCTGGCCGGTCCAGCATATGCCCCTCTGGATTCAGGACTTCATTGTAGTCTATGACCTTGGCAGGTCCTACGTGAAAGACTACTTTCTGAAGGAGATCCTGGAAGATGAAAAGCCCCTGACGATCTGCTTCTGGGAGGACGCGGATCCCGAAGATCTCTGCAGGGCACTGGATTCGTACTCGAACTACTCCATTGGAAAGTCTCTTTTCTATCAGACGGAGCCGGAGACGGCTCAGAAGATCACGGCGCGGGTCTTCTCCGCTCTGGCATTGTCCTACTGGGAAAAAAACAAAAGCTCCTACGGACTGGATCTGATTGGGACCCCTTTGAGGGTGAGTTACAAGCCCTTTTCCGGGGCACTCTTTGCCACGCCGCGCAGCCGGATCGGATATCAGTTTATCGTGGATCCCCTCCGCACCTACAGCTGCAGAGAAAACGGCTGGAGCCGTACCCTTTACTGGCGCGGGATGAGCAGCATGGACGAGAACTGGAAGGAGCTCTCTCGAATTCTCCATGAGACGGACCGGCTGATGCGCAAGGCTTTTCATTTTGGCCGTCCGCTGAAAGCAGTGAAGTTGGAGATGGAGCTGGAAGAACTGATTCAGGGGGAGATTGACCGCTTCCTTCAGGAAAAGAAAGCGGCTGAAAAGCCTGAAATTGAGGTGGATCTGAGTAAGCTCCATACCATCCGGAAGGCCGCAGCCATCACCAGAGACAGGCTTCTGGAAGGCACCGAGGAGACAGAGGGCTTCCCTCTTCCGGAGGGAGTCATCAGGCTGCCGGATTCCCTCCTGGAGGGGACATCTGATCTTGGCAGGGAAGAGAGAGCCCCGCAGGAACAGCTTCCCGGGAAACTGTCCGGGGCCGAGGCAGCGGAAAGACCTCATCCATGGAATGAAGGGTCGGAGGGGATTTTTGCAGGAGAGACTCTACAGGACCTGGAAGGTTTGCATGAGACGGAAAAGCAGCAAGATGAGAAAGAGCAGAAAAAGCAGGCAGAGCAGGGAGCTATGGATGGTGGGGAGCGGGAGCAGACGGAGGAATCAGAAACATCTCCGACCCTTCCCTTTGAGATGACGGAGGAGGAGTTTGAGATTCTCCGCATGTCTCTTCGGGGAGAGAACCCGGCTCCCTACGCGGAGGCGCATCATCTTCTTCTCTCTGTCGCGGTGGATGCCATCAACGAGAAGCTTTTCGACGAGATCGGAGACTCCGTGCTGGAGGAAGATCAGGGAATCCGGATCGTCGAGGATTACAGGCCAGATCTGGAGGCCCTCCTTGGGGACTCAATCTGAGGGCGATTGAAAGAACAGGAGAATGGAAAATCAGAAAATCATAAGATCTGAAAGCTTCACAGCTTTTGTGAAGATCATTGCGGCCTTGCAATGTCTTGATGAGAGCTGCGCCTGCAGCTGTGATGGGCACTTTCATGGGAAGGATGCCTCCTTTACTTTATTACACTGAATCGATATAATAGCACTGCGTTAAACAAAAGTCCGGGCTGGGCCCGGCAGGAAGCAACAATGGAGGGGGTTATCATGAGGAAGAAGATTCTGGTGACAGTCATGAGCGCAATGCTGGCGTGCTCCATGCTGGGGACATGCGCGATGGCAGGGGAGACCGAGGCGGAAGGCACAGGCCTTGCTGCGGAGGGTACTCTGGTTGTGGGCTTTGACGCGGAGTATCCGCCTTACGGCTACATGGATGACAATGGAGACTATACAGGTTTTGACCTTGATCTGGCACAGGCTGTCTGCGAGCTGGAAGGCTGGACCATGGAAGCCAAGCCGATTGACTGGGACTCCAAGGATATGGAGCTGAACTCCGGCAGCATCGACTGCATCTGGAACGGTTTCACCATGAATGGCAGAGAGGATGACTACACCTTCTCCGTACCCTATGTCAACAACAGCCAGGTCATCGTAACAGCTGAGGATTCCGGGATCGACTCCCTGGCGGCGCTGGAAGGCAAGACGGTTGGCGTGCAGGCAGATTCCGCGGCGCTGGCCTTGCTCTCTGAGGGCGGAGAACAGGCGGATCTGGCGGGTACCTTCGGGGATCTGACCCAGTTCGCGGACTACAACACCGCTTTTGCGGAGCTGATGGCAGGTTCTCTTGACGCTGTCGCCATCGACATCGGTGTGGCTCAGTATCAGATCAACGGCCGCGAGGGCTATGTGATCCTTGATGAGTACCTGAACGCTGAGCAGTACGCAGTCGGCGTCAAGAAGGGGAACACAGTTCTGGCGGACATCATCGACAAGGATCTTGCGATCATGCTGGAGAACGGCAGCTTTGAAGAGATCGCAGCGAAGTACGCGGACATGGGCATTAAGGCTGACATGCTCTGCCTGGCGGAGAGCCTTGGCCTCGACGAGACCGAGGCGGAGAACGCCTGATTCTGAGAGTCTGATGAACAGGACTGGGTTCGGTTGACTTGAGACTGGCATGTGCGGCCTTTGCCGCCATGTCAGTTTTATTTTTTGGACTTTTCGGAGGTAGTATGAGTTTTCAGGTCATGATGCATGAGCTCGGCGAGGGCATGCTGAAGTCAATGGGGATTTTCTCCCTGACACTTTTGTTCGCCCTTCCATTGGGACTTCTTGTCTCATTCGGCCGGATGAGTAAAAACAGGCTGCTGAAGGGGGTCGTGTGGACCTACATCTCGATCATGCGCGGTACCCCGCTGATGCTGCAGCTCCTGGCGGTCTATTTTGGCCCCTTCTATCTGGCGGGACTGAAGCTGGGGAGCAACTGGCGATTTACAGCGATTATCCTGGCGTTCTCCGTCAACTATGCGGCTTACTTCGCGGAGATTTATCGCTCGGGCATCGAGTCGATGCCCCCAGGGCAGTATGAGGCGGCTCAGCTGCTCGGCTATACCAAGGTGAGCACGTTCATGCGGATCATTTTCCCGCAGGTGATCAAGCGGATTCTTCCGGCGGTCACCAATGAGGTGATTACGCTGATCAAGGATACCTCTCTCGCCTTCTCTCTGGCTTACGCGGAGATGTTCACAATCGCCAAGCAGATCGCGGCGAAGGAGACTTCTTTTATGCCCTTCCTTGCGGCGGCTGTGTTCTACTACGTCTTCAACGCGCTGATCGCTTTTCTGATGGAGCGGATTGAGAAGGCGATGGCCTATTATACCTGAGTGAAAGAAAAGGGAGGGGATTATGCCGCTTCTTGAAATGAAACACATCCGCAAACGCTTCGACGAGAATGAGGTGATTCGGGACATCTCTCTCAGGGTGGACAAGGGGGAGATCCTGTCGATCATCGGGCCGTCGGGTTCCGGGAAATCCACTATGCTGCGCTGCGCGACGATGCTGGAGACCATCGATTCCGGGGAAATCTGGTACATGGATGAGCGCGCGGCCTATGTGGACGCGAAAGGCAGCAAGGTTTATCCCAGGGGGGAGGAACAGAAGAAGGTGCGCTCGTATTTTGGGCTGGTCTTCCAGAACTTCAACCTCTTCCCGCACTATTCGGTGATGAAGAACATCACAGACCCGCCGATCCACAATCAGAAACGGCAGAAGGCGGAAGTCTACGAGGAAGCGAGAATGCTTCTGAAGAAGATGGGACTGGAGGACAAGGAGAATGCTTATCCCTGCCAGCTTTCAGGCGGGCAGTGCCAGCGTGTGGCCATCGCCAGGGCCCTGGCGCTGAATCCACAGATTCTCTTCTTCGATGAGCCGACCTCAGCGCTGGACCCGGAACTGACCGGGGAGGTTCTGAAGGTTATTCGCTCTCTGGCAGACCTCCACATCGCCATGGTGATTGTCACCCATGAGATGAACTTCGCCCGGGAGATTTCGGATCACATCATCTTTATGGACCAGGGGGTTGTGGCTGTCGAAGGAAAACCGGAGGATGTATTCAATGCCGAGCACGCCAGAATGAGGGCTTTCCTGGGGAAACTGGAGCATTGAGGCAGGGCGCAGTGCATGCGATTTCTTCGATATGCATGTGATAAGCATGCATAAAGTATATAAGTTATACAGAAAGAAAAACGTTTATATCTAAGCATATCTTAGTATTGAAATAATAATATCATATAGTATAAATGTTTGCCTGGAATAGTGAGTAAATATCGAATAAATATTAAATAAGTGTTAAAAGTTGAATAAATGTTTAGTAAGTACTGGGAAAATACTGAATAAACATTGAAACAATGCAAAATGAATGTAACTGCCCGTTCAGCTTTGCACGCCTGCTGCGTAAAGCTTCAGATTTGTGACACGATGGGTGAAAGCGGACATCACCCAGGATGCGTTATGGCTGATCCAGACCCAGTTCCAAATCCAGATCATAATGCTTCCGGGTAGAGCTGAGTCTTTTCAAATCACTTCAGGAAATTCTTTGGAAAGCCGGGGAGGAGGGAGTCTCCTCCCCGGCTTTCTTCTATATGTGTATGTGTATGTGTATGTGTTTGATTTGGAATGATTTTTCATGATTTGAAAGACCCAGTCTGATTGGGGCTGAATGAGATTGATTGGGTCTGAATGGGATTGAATGGGCCTGAAAGGATGATGGGGGAGAGAAAGCATGAAATGGTGTAACTGTCCAGTCCGCTTTGGCCGCTTGCCGCCAGATGAGGGAATACAGTTATACCCGCAAGCGTGAGAATCTGCGACGAAATTGGCACGAGCGGGCATATCCGGTGAAACACTCGGCAAATTCAAATGGTTCCCGGTATAAAAGCAATGGTTTTCTGTCCTCAGTTTTTGCGATTCCAGAGGCGGCAGAGTAAAATACAGAGTGAAGATATTGCAGGATGATGCTGCATAAAAGGTAGCTGTCCAGTCACAGGCGCTTTCAGGAACGAGAAGGGTGGAGACTCCTGCCGCCCGATGAAACGTGCATCTGTTCTTCCCTTTTTCTGTATCCTCACGCGCAGTGACAGGTGGCAAAAGCTGACTGGACAGCGGCCAGATTAATAGAGGATCTTGTGGGGGAAAGATGGAACGGACGGCGAAACTGATTTTTCTGGATATCGACGGAACCATACGAAATTTTGACGGGAGCATTCCGGAATCCGCCATCCGCGCGGTCAGAAGAGCCAGAGAGAACGGGAATCAGGTGATGATCTCCAGTGGAAGATCTCTCTCGGAGATTGAGAGAGAGGTGCTGGAGATCGGCTTTGACGGGATCATCGCAGGCTCTGGGAGCATCGCTGTCTATCAGGGAAAGACAGTCCTTCACCGGGCTTTCCGCGGAGATCTGGGATATCGGACAGCGGACTGGCTTCTCAAGCGGGGCGCGGTCCTGGAACTGATCACTTCCAGAAAGGGGTATTTTCTGAATCGGCAAAACCGTGGGATTGTCCGTCTGCTGATTCGGGCCGCGGAGAAAAAGGCCGGGATCAGTGGAAAGAACCTGATCCCGATGCCGGAGATGATTGACAGCCCTGAGGAAGTCCGGCGTCTGGAAAAGATTATCTACATGGGGCCTCAGATTTCAGAATGGGCCTTGGAGCGGGCTTTTCCCGGAAGGCTCAATCATGTGGAGCTGAGTGTTCGCGGTGGATCCTGGATCGGCGGGGAGATCACCCCGCGGGGAGTTGATAAGGGCGCGGCGGTCAGGCGGATCGCGGAGAGAGCCGGCTTTTTGAAGGAGGATCTGATCGCCATCGGAGACAGTGAGAATGATGGTCCCATGTTTCGGGCTGCCGGAATCTCAGTAGCCATGCGGAACGGGTCCAGGAAAGCCAGGGAAGCGGCGGACCTGATCTGCCCGCCGCTCACAGAGAACGGCCTCTACCGGGCATTTCAGGCCCTGGGGCTGATCTGAGAGTAATGCAGTAGAAGAAAATGAAAGATAGAAATAAATAATATATTAGGAATAAACGATAAAAAGAAAGAGATAGAAAGAATGCTAATAAAAGGTGAGAGATAAAGGATAAGAAGTAAGGGAAAAGGATAAGGGACAAAGAATAAGAGAATGAGATAAAAAATAAGAAATAAGGGATTAGGAATAAGAAATAAAGACTAATAAATAATAGAAAAGAATCAATCAATATAAAAAACACGGCGTACAACACACAACACGCAACACACAACACATAATGCACAATACAAAAGCATATTTGCAAATATAATTCCTATTTCAACCCAGGGGAACGATCATATGGGAGGAACAATGATGAATGTACTCTTGATTGGCGGCACAGGCACTATCAGTTCTGCGGTGGCGGACAGGCTTCTCAGCCTTGGGAATTCTGTTTCGATGCTGAACCGGGGAAACCATCC
>CADBUA010000278.1 GCA_902797665.1 uncultured Lachnospiraceae bacterium
CAGTTTCCCGGGACAGGGCAGGGACTTTGACAGGGCAGGGATCCTGGAAGGGAGAGAACAGCGTCAGCTTTTATGACTTCTTCCAGATCGATGGGACAAGTCTCAGGAACGTCTATCGAAAGCTTGCGTCCAAGGCGGTCTGGCAGAAAGCTCCACAGCCTGAATTTTCGGAGTTTCTCCGGACAGATTCCGCTTTCCGGGAGGGCTATTGGACAAGAAAGCCTGACCCGCAAATCCCCTTCTCCCTCATGCGCTATGGGGAGGGAGTGAAGTTCTCTGCCCTCTACCGGCAAAGAGGAGAAGACTTTGAGATGAGCACCCTGCCCTCCTGGCAGACAGAGAACAGGGCCTATTTTCAGGCCGCGAACGCGATCCTGCATCAGCAGGGGATCCTTCCCGCATCGACCTATAAAGTAGACGGGAGAAGGACCCTTCTGAAGATCGGCTACCTCTTTCCGCCGGCCATTCAAAAGCTCCTGGAGCTGTATTCCTGGCCCTCGGACATGCATGTCTCTGAGGCGGACTACCCCTATCTGACAAGCCGGGAGATGGAGACAGAGCTCTTTCAGGAGCTTGCCTTTGCCCTTACGCCGCTTGGCTATCAGTTTGAGAAGATGCTCTGAGAGAAACAGATCCTGTCCCCCGCGGGCGTAAAAACAAGGACAAGAACAAAAACAAGGCTGGGAGCAGGTACAAAAACAAGAGCGGAAGCAAGAACAAGGGAAAAAGCAATTAGGAAGAGTAAGACCAGGACCAGAAACGAACACGGAAAGAATCGTAACTGTCCAGTCCGCTTTGCGCAGTTTACGCTGAGCGAGGACATACAGTCAGAAGCAAGGGCCAGGCGCACATTCCATGCGGGCGTAGGAACCTGCGCCTGGCCTTGTACCTTCCAGGCGCTTGCGACTGGACAGCTATGAACAGACAAAAGGCGGAGGCTCTGCCTCCGCCTTTCAGCGCACCCGTCAGGACGGCGGATGCAGGAGGAGAAAAGGATGGCGGATGGTGCAAATGCTGTTCAGCTGCAGCTTCGACATAAACTCGAGGAATACATCAGGTCCCAGTACTTTGGCAAGTCACCCCTGCTTCTTGATGCTCTGAGCAGCCGTCTGGATGAGGAGGGACTTCTCTATCAGAAGCCCTATATCGAATCCTCCCCGGCCTATGTGACAGTGCCGGATGGGATTCAGAAACTCGAACTTCCGGGCTGGATGAAGGACTACTATAGGAGCCTCCAGGAGGCGGGGCTGGGGGTTTTCCCCCAGCCCTTCCTCCATCAGGTGCAGTCCCTGGAGGCCTGGTACCAGGGCAGGGATCTCTTTGTCTCCACGGGTACAGGTTCCGGGAAGACCGAGTGCTTCCTCTGGCCGCTCATGGGAAAGCTGGCAGATGAGGCTGTCAATCGCCCGGGCAGCTGGAAAAAGAGAGGGGTCCGGGCCGTGGTCATGTACCCCATGAATGCCCTGGTCTCAGACCAGGTCAGCAGGCTGAGGCGGCTGATCGGGGACCCGGAGGGGCGCTTTGTCGATATATTCCGGGAACTTTCAGGAAAGAACAGCCGAAGACCCCAGTTTGGCATGTACACCGGCCGAACCCCCTACGCCGGACCGGAGCCGGTGGAGCGAAAGGACAAGGCTTTGGCCCGGACGCTTCAGCGCTTCCTGGAGCCCTCCGGCGGGGTGGAGCGGGAGTATTATCAAAAGCTGGTAAAGGAGGGGAAAATCCCCGCCAAGGCGGACCTTGAGACCTTTCTGGGGAATCTCAGAGAGAGCAGTCATGTCCCGGATCCGGAGGACGCGGAGCTCATCACCCGCTTTGAGATGCAGCAATATGTCCCGGACATCCTGATCAGCAACTACTCCATGCTGGAATATATGCTCTTCCGCCCGAGGGAGGAGCGGATCTTCCGGGAGACAAAGGACTGGCTCTCCCTCTCCGAGGAGAACCGCCTTCTCTTTATCATCGACGAGGCACACATGTACCGGGGATCCGCGGGCGGGGAGGCGGCCCTCCTCTTTCGGCGTCTCCTCCATAAACTTGAAATCGGCCGGGACAAGGTCCAGTTCATCCTGACCACCGCCTCCATGCCCGGCGGCAGTGAGAAGGACCGGGAGTACGTACACCGTTTCGCGTGTGACCTTACCTCGGCGGATACCGACAGCTTTGCCTATATCACCGGGGAGGAGGAGGAATCCTCATCAGATCTTCGCTATGACATCCCCTCCTCCTGGTTTCTGGACTTTCAGGCGGCCGACTTTGAAGGTGGGGAGGAGCGCCTGGATGCCCTGAACGACTTCTGGACGGGTCTTCCCAACGTCCAGGAGACCTTCGCTTCCGTGGATGCATGCTGCGCCTGGATGTTTGAAAACCTTACCGCGTACCGCCCCTTTAACCTTCTTCTGGAGAAGACGAGAGGATCCGCCATCTCCCTCCGGGAGCTGTCAGAGACCATCTTTCCGGATCTCGATGGGGAAAGCGCATCAGCGGCATCAGAGGTACTTCTGGCACTGGCGCCCCTGGCCCGGGATGAGAAAGGCCGGGTTCTTTTTCCAGCCCGCATGCATATGCTTTTCCGGGGCATCTCCGGGGTCTACGCCTGCAGCAATGAAAACTGTCAGAGCGGTCACAGGGCCTCGGGACTCAGCCTGGGGGAGATCTTTCTTTCTGACGGACGCATGGTCTGCCCGGAGTGCGGAGGCAGCGTCTATGAACTGATGAGCGACCGCCGCTGCGGAGCGCTCTACTTTCGGGGCTATGTGCAGGAGGACGCCATCAAAAACCACCAGAGTACCTACCTCTGGCACAGTCCCGGACAGGTCCGGGACAGCGGTCTCAAGGAGATCCAGCTCTTCATCCCGGAGGAAGGCTCAAGCATGCCCAGACAGGGAGGCAAGAACCGGATCGAGCCCTGTTATCTCGATGTGGAGACCGGCTTCATTGACTTTGGGGATGACGCCCTTTCCGGCCGGGAGGGAATCCGCAGGCTTTACTTCTGTGACTATACGGCCCAGGGAAAGCCGCAGACCATCACCTTCTCCCGCTGTCCCCACTGCTGGAAGATGCTCTC
>CADBUA010000279.1 GCA_902797665.1 uncultured Lachnospiraceae bacterium
AGCTCAATGGTTCCCGGCGGTTTGCTGGTGATGTCATAGAGGACTCTGTTGACATGAGAGACCTCATTGACAATCCGTGCGGTAACCCGCTTCAACAGCGGGTAGGGAATCTCCACCGAATCCGCGGTCATAAAATCGAGGGTGCTGACCGCCCTGAGGACTACCGCGTAATCGTAGGTCCGCTCATCCCCCATGACACCTACAGAACGCATATTCGAGAGGGCCGCGAAGTACTGTGACGCCTCCTTGTCAAGACCGGCTCTGGCCATCTCCTCCCGGAAGATCTGATCCGCGTCCTGAACCATGCGGACTTTCTCCTCCGTCACCTCTCCGATGATCCGGACCCCCAGGCCCGGCCCTGGGAAAGGCTGCCGCATGACAAGAGATTCCGGCAGACCCAGGTTGAGTCCCAGTTTCCGTACTTCATCCTTGAAGAGCGTGCGCAGAGGCTCGATGAGCTCTCGGAAGTCCACATGCTCCGGAAGGCCACCCACGTTGTGGTGCGATTTGATCACCGCGGATTCTCCCCCCAGGCCGCTCTCCACAACATCCGGATAGATCGTCCCCTGGGCCAGGTAATCCACCTTCCCGATCTTTCCGGCCTCCTCCTCGAAGATTCGGATAAACTCCTCCCCGATGATCTTCCTTTTTTTCTCTGGTTCCGATACGCCAGCGAGCTTCTGATAGAAGCGCTGCCTGGCGTCCACCCGGACAAAGTTCAGATCATACGGTCCCTCCGGGCCGAAGATGGAGGAGACAAGATCCGCCTCCCCTTTTCGGAGAAGCCCGTGGTCCACAAAGACGGAGGTCAGTTTCCTCCCCACCGCCTTCGAGAGAAGGACTGCAGCCACAGAGGAATCCACCCCGCCGGACAGTGCCAGGAGGACTTTTCCGTCCCCGATCTTTTCCCGGAGCTCCCGGACCGCTGATTCCGCGAAGTCTTCCATCTTCCAGCTGCCGGAGCAGCCTGCGATGCCGAAAACAAAGTTTCTTAAGAGTTCTGCCCCATGCTCTGTGTGAAGCACCTCCGGATGGAACTGGACCGCGTAAAGGCCCCGTTCCCTGTCCTCCGCCGAGGCGCAGGGGCAGTTGCTGGTATGAGCGCTGATCACAAAACCCGGGGCAGGCGTTTCGATATAATCATTGTGGCTCATCCAGCAGTGCATGGATGAGGGAATTCCCTCATAAAGAGCGGAAGGCTGATCAACGATGAGTTCACAGCGTCCATACTCCCGCTCCGGGGCTCTCGATACCTTCCCACCCAGGACATGTGTCATCAGCTGAGCCCCGTAGCAGAGACCCAGTACAGGTATTCCCAGGGAGAAGAGCTCCCTCCCGGCACTGGGCGCTCCCTCTTCATAGACACTGTTGGGCCCTCCGGTCAGGATGATCCCTTTCGGATTCATTTCCCGGATCTTTGCTGGATCTGTCCGCCAGGACACGATCTCACAGTAGACCTGAAGCTCCCGGACTCTTCTGGCTACCAGCTGATTGTACTGACCGCCAAAATCTATGACAATCACGCGTTCTTTTTCTGCCATATCTCCTCCCAAGCTGCGTTTGTGTTTACACTGGCGCATCCTTATCCCCACGAGCATGGGGACTTGCGAAATGCAGAAGCGAACAGGCATATGCCGCCCCGGCATCTGGCAAATCCTAAGATCCTCCAGGGTTAACGATGGGCCTTCTCTTCACACAGGCTCCTCATGCATTTTGAACTTCCTCACCATATCCCAGGTCAGTGAAAAGTTCGGGTCCTCCAGGACTAGATCCTCCCGCGAGACCCAGACGCCCTCCGCGAGTTCCTCCCCGCCGTCCGTATTCAGATGGACCGTCCGGTCCCCGTCCACATCGGCAAAGAATCCGGCGATCAGAGAGGAAGAAAAGGGCCAGGGCTGGGATTCACAGTAACGGATGTTTTTCACCGAGAGACCGACTTCCTCCCGGACCTCCCGCCGAATCGCATCCTCCAGAGTCTCCCCGATCTCCACAAACCCCGCCACCAGGGCATGGCGTCTGTAGGGCGCATTCTTATAGCGGGTCAAAAGGATCTGATCCCCGTCTGTGATCGCGATGATCACCACCGGAGAGATGCGCGGATAATAGAGATGCCCGCACTCCGGGCACTGAATGGCCCGCTCTGTCTTTGAACGGACGGTCTTCACCCCACACTTTCCACAGTACTGGTGCAGCGAATACCACTGACCCAGCTGGGCAGCCACAGCAGCGCCAAAGAGAAGAGCCCTGTCCTCCATCTCCCGGACTCGATTGAGCTGCTCATAGGAATAGCTGCTTTCCCCCTCATGGCCGATCTGCCCCGCTTTCTGCTCCCCGAAGCCTTCTGCTTCCGTTCTGAATCTCTCCCCTTGCCTCAGCGCCTTTTCCGGGATCTCCCGCAGGGTCAGGAAGAAGGGCTGCTCATCGATCGAGAAAAGGTAAAAGGCCTCCTTTCCCGCGGCCTCAGAGAGCTGCCTGATCTCCCCGACAGTTGGAAGGGAGATGCTGCCGCTTTTGTGGAACTTCAGAAGGATCTGATTTCCGTCAAGGACCAGCAGAGGATCCCCCTCCCCCGGCAGCATTTTCCGGAATTCATTGTGAAACACATGGGGCCCTATCTCCTGAAACATGGCGCCTCCTTTCATAGCCGCTCTCCATGGCAGATCCGCAACTTCTGGCAAAGCAGTTTTTCTATATTATTAAGCCTTTTCTTCTGTTTCCACGCCCGGCGCAAAGTGCGCAAAGCTGACTGGGCAGAACCATTCTTCTCTTATCGCCTTGATTTTACCACCTTTTTCTGTGAGACACCCCCTTCGCCCCTCTGGGATTCCGGGAAGTCGAAAGAAGGGCAGGCAGACAATCCCAGTGTGAAAGACACAATCAACAATCATCGCCAACAGGTTTTTTCGTATATTCATTTTTCATGGTTAAATATGTATAATATACATTATGCATCATTAGATCTCTTTTATATTTAATGTATCTATTCTATATATTGCATCTATTCTATTTAATATGCTTGTATATTATCTTATGTCTTCAGCTTATTCAATGAATCCATTCTTCTCAATTCATAAATTCAATCTTTTCTGTATATTTTACTTATAATATTTAATCCTTAACATGCCTGCTATATGGCTTTGAATTGTTGAAAATCTGTTTTCAGAAATCATTTCAATAAAAAAAACAGCCCCGGAAACCCGGGGCTGTTTTTCACAGAATCCGAATGATCAGGGCCGCCAGATAGGCGATCAGGCACTGGTTGACGATCACAAAAAACATCCAGCGAGTGCCGAGCTCCCGTTTGACCGCGGCGACAGCTGCCACGCAGGGCGTATAGAGAAGGCAGAAGACCAGAAGCGCCAGCGCCGCGTTCGGCGTGATGGCCTCCATCAGAGCGGCTGTGGATCCGTACATGACCGAGATCGTAGCGACTACACTCTCCTTGGCCATAAATCCGCTGATCAGAGCCGTCACAATCCTCCAGTCTCCAAGTCCCAAAGGCCGGAACAGGGGCGCCACAAAGCCTGCCAGAATAGCCAGAATGCTCTGAGAAGAGTCCTCTACCACACTCAGGTTCGGCCCGAAATTCTGCAGGAACCAGATGACAATTGTTGCCAGAAAAATGACTGTGAATGCCCGCTCCAGGAAATCCCTGGCTTTGTCCCAGAGCAGCTGGCCGACGTTCTTCAGACCCGGCATGCGGTAGTTGGGAAGTTCCATGACGAAGGGAACCGCTTCCCCCCGGAAGGTGGTCTGCTTCATCAGAAAAGCCACCAAAACCCCGATGATGATGCCCAGCACATACAGGAAGATCATGATGATCCCTGCAAACTTTGGGAAGAAAGCCGCCGCCAGGAAAGCGTAAATCGGCACCTTGGCCGAGCAGCTCATGAAGGGCGTCAGCAGAATGGTCATCCTGCGGTCCCGCTCAGATGGCAGGGTCCTGGAAGCCATGACCCCGGGCACCGTACAGCCAAAGCCCATCAGCATGGGCACAATCGAGCGCCCAGAAAGACCGATCTTCCGGAGGATCTTATCCGTGACAAAGGCCACCCTGGCCATGTAGCCGGAATCCTCCAGCAGGGACAGGAAAAAGAAAAGGGTCACAATCACAGGTACGAAGCTGAGCACACTTCCGACCCCCTCAAAGACCGCGTCTACCAGCAGAGAGCGAACCCACTCGCTGACCCCCGCCCCAATGAGCGCGGTGGAGATCACCCCCTCCAAGGCAGAGATCCCCGAGGCCAGCAGATCCTGCAGGAAGGCCCCGATGACGTTGAAGGTCAGATAGACAACCAGCCCCATGATCAGGATAAAGACAGGGATGGCTGTATACTTTCCCGTGAGAATCTGGTCGATCTTCCGGCTCCGGATATGCTCCCTGGACTCCTGAGGCTTGACGACTGAAGCCTGGCAGACCTTCTTGATAAAGGCAAAACGCATATCCGCAATGGCGGCAGAGCGGTCAAGCCCCCGCTCTTTTTCCATCTGGACCAGGATATGCTCGATGGCTTCCTGCTCGTTCTGTTCCAGATTCAGACGGGCCATGACCCGCTGATCTCCCTCCGCGATCTTGCACGCCGCAAAGCGGAGTGGAATCCCCGCCAGTTTCGCGTGATCCTCAATCAGGTGCATGATGCCGTGCAAGGCTCTGTGGACAGCTCCGCCTTCCTGATCCTGGTCGCAGAAATCCTGCCGCCCCGGCCGTTCCTGGTACTTTGCCACATGAACCGCGTGATCGACAAGCTCACTGATGCCTTCGTTCTTTGCCGCAGAGATTGGGACAACCGGAATGCCCAGCATCTCCTCCATCTTGTTCACGCGGATGGAGCCGCCGTTTTCCCGGACCTCATCCATCATGTTCAGTGCCAGAACCATTGGAATGTTCAGTTCCATCAGCTGCATGGTCAGGTAGAGATTCCGCTCAATGTTGGTGGCATCCACGATATTGATAATGCCGAGGGGATGCTCATCCAGGATAAACTTCCTGGAAACGATCTCCTCCGCCGAGTAGGGGGACATGGAGTAGATCCCCGGAAGATCTGTCACGCATGTATCCTTGTGCCCCCGGATGACCCCGTCCTTCCGGTCCACCGTGACGCCAGGGAAGTTTCCCACATGCTGGTTTGAACCCGTCAGCTGGTTAAAGAGGGTGGTTTTTCCGCTGTTCTGATTGCCTGCCAGGGCGAAGGTGAGCGTAGTTCCCGCTTTCACCGGATTCTCGCTCGCCTTGACATGAAACTTCCCGCCCTCGCCGAGTCCCGGATGAGGCGCAGCTTTCCAAGGAGCTGTCTCTTTCTTTTCACTCGGTACCGCGTCTCTTACTTCCCCGATCTCGATGTTCGCAGCGTCAGCCAGCCTGAGTGAAAGCTCATAGCTTTGAATCCTGACCTGGATCGGATCTCCCATAGGCGCGTACTTGACCATTGTAATCTCTGCCCTTGGGATAATCCCCATATCCAGGAAGTGCTGGCGGAGCGCTCCCGTTCCCCCCACAGTCCTGACCGTGGCAGTCTTCCCGATCGGAAGCTCCTTCAGTGTCATTCCATCTGCCCCCTCTCATGTTGTCTAACCTGTCGCAAAAGCAGCGTGCCTGCCCTGATCTGTCAGGAATCCGCTCGGCCAGGCTCAATGAGATCCGCGCGCGAGATACGCGATAAACCTTGCGCACGCGGGCACATATCGCCCAGCCGCCGGCAGCTCCCAGTATTTCCCGGTATAAATGACAACGATTCCCATTTAAGTCCGGAATCAGTCTATTTTACCTGTTGCATGCTGTCAAGGATCTGAAGCCTTTGTCAAAATAGACAAATATCCCAGGATGTACGAAGAGAAATTCGGTCCTTCCATCGTTTGTCAAATGGAAGGACCGCGACTATAATAATAATGCTTTTTTTGGAAGCATAAACTGTAAAGTCACCCACATCCTTTTGTTACGCGGGCCGGATCTTCCCCGGGTGAAGGGCCGTAGAAAGCATGCGGGCTGTCTTGCTGAGAAGTGTAGAAGGCGCAGCCAGATGGCTGCGCCTTTCCCTATTTCAGCATGAACACATCAGGCGGACGCTCCGGCGCTTCACCGGATATCCCAGAAGATGTAAAGAATCCTGTTTCTGGCCGGTCAGAGTCCCAGCAGAAAGAGGCACTCAAACGATGAATATTGGTAACGGTCCAGTC